>NZ_JAXFOB010000022.1:0-174748 GCF_034180565.1 Ezakiella sp.
AGTGCTATTAGAGAATATATTGACTGGTATAATAACAAGAGAATAAAGACAAAATTACACGGCCTGTCACCTGTTGAGTACAGGTTACAAGCCGTGTAGTAAACGCGGTTATTTTGTCCGGGTTTGTGGGTGCATGTCATAAGTGGGGTCTTTTTTGATGTGTCTATGTAATTTACAATACAAAAAAAGAAGCCTTTCGGGCTTCTAGAGTATTTGCTTCATCTTTTGATTTTTTATTGCGAGTTTGTATTTTCCCGGAGAAATATTGTAATATTTTTTGAAAGTCACGGAGAAATGCGACTGGCTGCTGAAGCCGCACACATCGCTTATATAGTCGAGACTCTTTGAGCCTTCTATAAGCATTTCCTTCGCTTTTTTTACGCGCAGAGAGTTCAGATACTCGCAAAATCTGTAACCTGTTTTTTCACTGAAAAGTCTGCACAAATAGTTTTCTGTGACATTGTGATTGTCGGATATTTGCTTCAAGGTGACCTTGTTGAAATAATTTTCGTTTATTTCATTTATGACCTCTCTTATGAGCTTGTCGTCATTATTTTGAAGAACTTCGACGGATATGTCCCTGTAAGAATCGAGAATCTCGTTTGAAATCTCGCGAAGAGCTTCGTCTCCCTTTGCTTTTAATATTTTTTCTCTATTGTTTATAAATGTGTGATTGTAGTTTTTTTGGTATTTAATGATGTAAGTTGTATAAAGGAAAGTGTTTAATTCCGTTATATGTAACCTTAAATCTTCTTCGCTGTCAATTTTCGACAATTCTTCGCTCAGCTTTTCTTTGCACAGGAAATATGTCTCAGGTCTTAAAAGTTGACTGATTGCCAAATAATTCATAACATAAAACCCTCCTTTCTTTTTTCTTACTTATATTATATATTAGATGATAAAATTTTTCAAGGTTAGGATGGGCTAACTTTAAAAATATTTTATGTTTATAGAGTTGCGAAATGGGTATAACTATTATATAATAAGAATGAACAATTTCATTGATATATAAGGAGGAAAACTATGAAAGTAAGCGTAATTTATTACACAGAAACAGGAAACACCGAAGCAATGGCAAATGCTATTGTTGAAGGCATCGAAAATGCAGGTGCTGAAGCAAATTTGGTAGATGTAAATGATGCAACAGCTGAAGACATCACAAGCGCAGATGCAGTAGCACTCGGATGTCCTGCAAAAGGTGACGAAGAGATAGAAGACACAACATTCAGACCATATCTCGAAGACAATATGGATGAACTAAAAAATAAAAAAGTTGCAATTTTCGGTTCATATGCATGGAACGAAGGCGAATGGATTGAAACATGGAAAGCTGAAATGGAAGAAAATGGAATCAATCCTATCGAAGCATTGAAAGCATATGACAATCCGGACGACGATGCTATTGAAGAATGCAAGGCACTCGGAGAAAAATTGGCAAAATAAGATTATAGGCATCCCGAAAGGGGTGCTTTTTTATTGGAAATTTATTAGTTTTATTTTGCCGGGTTTTATAAAGAGCATTTTAAATAATTGAGCTGTATTTTTTCTGACAGTTAAATACAAATTTCATAAAATTATTTTTATAAAAGCGAAATTATATAAAAAAACCTTTTTTAAACATGCTATACTTAATATAGTTAGCGAAGACTAACTGATGTTTAAGGAGGCTATTATGAGAGTAACGATTATTTATTGGTCGGGAACAGGAAACACCGCAAGGATGGCTGAAGCAATTCAGCAAGGAGCATCCGAAGCGGGAGCAGAGACAAAGCTTATAAATCTTTCCGCGGGTTTTGACGAAAAGGATTTGGTGGACGCCGACAGAATTGCGCTCGGTTGTCCGGCAATGGGTGCCGAAGAACTCGAAGAAGATGAGTTTAGACCATTTTTCGACAATGCAAAGTCTGTTTTAAAAACAAAACCGGTTGCAATTTTCGGCTCGTATGAATGGAATACGGGCGAATGGATGGTGGATTGGGCTGAAGAATGCACAAATGACGGAATAAGTCTTGTAGGTTCGCTTGCAGCATACGACAATCCTGACGACGAGGCGATAGAAAAATGTATCGCTCTTGGTAAAAAACTCGCGGAGTAACACCTTTTGGAGTTTTAATACGTTCAAATTTAAATTATTTTCCCTATGTAAATTTTGATATAAATATCAAAACTCCTAATATATTTTTTATTACGAAAAAAGAACCTGAGATTTAATTCTCGGGTTCTTTTTCGGTTTCTTCCTCTTTCGTTGCAAGAGAGAAGTATTTTCCTTTTTTATCCATCAATTCGTCGTGCGTACCCATTTCTATAATTCTTCCTTTTTCAAGAACAATTATATTGTCGCAGTGTCTTATAGTGGATAAACGGTGAGCGATAATGAATGAGGTTCTTCCTTCCATAAGGTGGTTAAGTCCTTCTTCGATATGCTTTTCCGTTTCGGTGTCGATCGATGCGGTTGCTTCGTCGAGCACCAATATTTTCGGGTCACGAATGATTGTGCGTGCGAACGTGACGATTTGTTTTTCACCGAGCGAGAGTCCGACGCCTTCACCATTAAGGTGTGTGTCGAGACCTTTTCTTAATCGTTTTAGAATCATTTCACCGCCCGCAAGATTCATCGCATTTATTATTTCATCGTCTGTAAATTTTTCTCCGAGTGTTACATTGTTCCTCAAAGTGTCATTGAAGATAAACGGATCTTGAAGGACAAGCGCCATTTTCTTTCTAAACGATTCTTTCGACAGTTTCGATATATCAGTATCGTCTATCGAGATGACGCCGCTATCCGGGTTATAGAAGCGGAATATAAGGTTTATAATCGAGCTCTTGCCCGAACCGGTGTCGCCGACGATTGCGGTTTTTGATCCGTGCGGTGCGCTTATGTCGATATTGTGAAGAACCGGATTGTCTTTGATATATGAAAATGAAATGTCTTTAAGTTCGACGTCGCCTTTTATGTCATCAATTTCAATTTCGCCGTCAAGTTCATGTTCTTCTTCCATAAATTCAACCAAGTGGTGACTCGAAGCGAGCGCTTTTTCAATGACATTTATTCGCCTCAAAACGCCTTGAATCATATCGTAAATTTTTCCGTTGTAGTTCAAGAGAACGACCATAAATCCGATTGAAATCGTATTTGTACCGTTTAAAAATGAATATCCGGAAATGATTAAGATTAACAGAGTCGAGATGTTTGAAAGCAGGTTTGATATGTTGAACGAAAAGAAAGAGTCAAACATTTCCATTCTCGTTCCGATTTTATATTGCTTTTGATTGAGCTTTGAAAATTCTTCGTTCACGCCGTCCGAAACTCCGTACGCACGGATTAAATCCGAGCCGTGAAGATGTTCATTCAGGTCCGCAACAATTTTTGATTCGCCTTTTCGATATTCGATATTGTATTTTGCGCTGAATTTGTTGTAGACATAGATAAGAAGAATTAAAATCGGAATAGGCAGTGTCAAGATAAGCGCCGCTCTATAGTCGATTGTCAGCACATAAATTATCGAGGCGAGAATGAAGGAGATTGCGGAGAACATTCCGTCAAATCCGAGAAAGAACATATTTTTTATCTCTTCGACGTCTCCGACAATACGTCCGCTTATTTTTCCCACAGGCGTTCTGTCGAAGAACGCGAGCGGAAGGTTAAGAGAGTGGTCGTATAGATCGCGTCTCAAGAAATGGCTCGCCTTGTTTGAAGTTCTTTTGAGTTGGTATTGTTTTAAAAAGCTGATCACATTACTCAAGAGTATCATCAAAAGATATATTGCCGCAGTTGTGAAAAAGCTTTTCGCATCTTTTATTCCGACTTTCGCATCGATTTCCTTGTCGATCAATTTTTGTAAAAAGAGCGGAGTGACAAGTGTCAGAGCCGTTGTTCCGAGTGAGAGAACAACGCCCAACATGAGCGACCACTTGACCGATTTGAAAGTTTTGTAAATGAGTTTCAGTGTGCCTTTTCTAAATGTTTTTTCGTTATAAAGTTTACTCATGGCTGACCTCCTGAATCATGGCTTGTTCATAGAACCAGCCTTTATTATCGAGAAGCTCGTCATAAGTTCCGCTTTCGATAATTTCTCCGTCGTCAAGCACAATGATTTCGTCGCAGTCTTTTATTGCACTTATCTTGTGGCTCGACATGACGACAATTTTGTCGCCCATAAGTTTTTCCAAATTTTCCAAAATGTTTTGCTCAGTCTTGTTGTCAACAGCAGAAAGCACGTCGTCAAGCACGAGCATGTCGACGTCTTTTAAAACGGCACGTGACAAACTGACGCGTTGTTTTTGTCCTCCTGAAAGGGAAACGCCCATCTCGCCGGAGAGGGTGTACACTCCAAGAGGAAGAGAGCTGATATCCTTTTCAAAGTCGGAAACTTTTATCGCGTTTTTCACTTCCACATCCGTCGCATCTCTGTAGAAAGCAATATTTTCTTTTATAGTTTTCGAGTAGAGAAAATGCTCCTGCGGTACGTATCCGATGTTTTTCTTTAAATCATCAAGAGAAATTTCCTTGATGTCCGAGCCATTGATCTTTACCTGACCACTGAAATTCGGATATTCGTTTATAATAACACGTAATAAGCTGGTCTTGCCGCTTCCGGTTTTTCCGACAATTCCATATCTTTTTCCTTTTTGAAATGAAAGATTTATATTTTTTAATCCAAAGTTGTCATTTCCCGGATATGAGAAATAAACATTATTCATTTCGATTTTATCTATGGATTTAATTTTTTCATTGCCCTTATATTCTTTGAAGTCGTCTTCATAGTCAAGTATTTCTCCGATTCTTCTTAGAGAAGTGTTTCCTTCTTTTAATACAACTATCAAATCCGAAAGTCCGAATGCAGGCCATTCGAGAAAATAGAGATAGAGTGAGAAGGTTACAAGTTGACCGTATGAAATATTTCCGTGCTTTATAAGTGATGCACCGACAATAAAAGCTATAATTGAGAAAAAGCCAATCCCTATCTCGGTGACCGGAACATAAAGTGCCGTTAGTTTTGTGAGTCGCAAGTCCTTTGCCAAATTGTCGTCGACGGACTTAAGGTAATTCTCTTTTCTTACTTTGCCGACAACAAAAGCTTTAATAACTTTTATTGCACTCATATCCTCGATTGTCTTTTGGTTTAAAGTGTCCAAACTCTTTTGATATGCTTCGTAGGTCGGGTCATATCTCGTTGAAATCTTTGTGATTATAAAGACCATAACAGGGAGCGCAACCATTGAAATGAGCGCCAAAAGAGTTGAAATCTTCGCCATAGAGATAAATATCAATATCGGAAATATCGCACCGTCTACGACGGTCATAAATCCGTAGCCCACAACATCTGCGACACGCATTGTGTCCGATGTCGACTTGTTAATTATTTCGCTTATAGTATTTCTTTTGAAAAAAACCGGACTTTGAAAAAGCGATTTACTCAAAATCATCTTTTTGAGATTTGCACTTACATAGTAGTAGTTTCTGAATATTATATAATTCCAAATCGCATCTGAGATATAGATAAATATCGACATGAATGAAAGAATATATATATCTTTTATTAGAATCTCTTTCGTTAAAGTTCCGCTTTTTACGAAGTCCGCCATTTCTCCGATGAGCCTCGGAAGAACGATAGAGCCGTAAGACGACAAAATGTTCAGAATGAGCGCAAAGAAGAGAGCGTATCTGTATTTTTTTATTAAATTATAATATTTTTTTATGTTTTTCATAAAACCTCGCGTAAATTATTCTTCGTGATAGACGCAAATCTCGTCAAAGCTGCGACGTTTTTTCGGTCTATCTTTTTCCTCCTTTTGATAACCCAGCGCGATTACAATTGCAACTTTATTTTTGTCGCCGATAATTTCCTGAATCTCTTTTTCTTTGTAAAGCCCGAGAATGCAACTCGAAACTTCAAGCTCAAGAGCTCTGTAGCAAATCGCGGAAACGACAATTCCGATATCTATCGGTACCCAATCGTTGTATTGGGCAAGATTTATAGCTTTTAATGCAATATTTCTTCTGTCTTCAGTTATAACAATAAAAGCAGGCACATTATCTATGAACCCGTTGTACATACCTCTCACTTTTGAAACACGTCTTGCCGCATTTTTAGTGCAAATATGTATCTTATATTGTTGTGAGTTGACAGCAGAAGGTTGTAGTCGTGCTGCGTCAGCAATTTCTTCTAAAATATTTTTATCAATTTCAGTATCCAAAAAATCTCTGCAAGAATATCTTTTTTGGACCAAGTCTCTAAATGTCAATTTTGTCATGCACCTCCAATTTGAAATAGTGTTTTACACACTTTTTATTCTAACACATTTTATTTATTATTACAATTGACGAAACGTAGAGAACCGATAGTTTATTCACTTGAAAATAGAACTGATTTATAATATAATTTAGTAAAGAGATTACTTTTATTTAAAGGAGTATTTATGGAACTGATTTTTATAATAATATTAATTTTATTCAGCGCATTTTTTTCTTCATCTGAAACGGTTGTGACGTCGACGAAGTCATATAAGCTTAGAAAATACATAGATGAAGGAAACAGAAATGCAATTATATTCAACGATTTGATTGAGAATTCCGCAAAAACTATTTCCGCAATTTTGATTGGAAACAATATCGTAAATATTATTGCGCCGAGTATTTCGACACTCTATTTTGTTTCGAAATTCGGATCTAGAGGTGTGACTTATTCTACGATTGTAATGACTATAACTCTTTTGATTTTCGGAGAGATTGTTCCGAAGACATTTGCAAGCAACAACAGTTTAAAATTCGGCCTTTTTGTTGCGCCTATAATAAAGTTTTTTGTGGTCATTTTAACTCCTATAAATATATTTTTCACAGCTCTTACCAAGTTTTTCATAAAAGAGGATGATGGAGAAAAGATAACAGAAGACGATTTGATTGGAATTTTAAATGAAGGCCACGAGGAAGGAATCGTTGAATCATCCGAAAAGAACATGATTGAAAATGTTTTTGATTTAACGGATTCAAAAGCAAGCGACATTATGACACCGAGGACTTCGATTGTCGCAGTGCCAATCGCTATCAGTTACGACGATTTATTGGACATGGTGAAAGATACACACTTCTCGAGACTGCCGGTTGTCGGAGAAAATATAGACGACATTGTCGGGCTTTTATATGTTAAGGATTTGGTCGGACAAAAGAGGGAATCTTTTGATTTAAAGAGCATTTTGAGGCCGGCATATTTTCAGTTTGAGTCCAATTCGAGTTACAAGCTTTTAACGGATTTGAAAAAACACAAGAGTACGATTGCGATTTTGGTCGACGAGTACGGCGGAACTTCCGGACTTGTCACCATTGAAGACATCGTTGAAGAAATTGTGGGTGACATCGACGACGAATATGACGAAGTGAGCACGCCTTTAAGACGCATTTCAAAGGGTCAATATTCCGTTAAGGGCGACATGGACCTTGAAGACGTTAACGATGCGCTGGGAACCAATTTTACAAGCGAGGACTACGAATCAATCGGGGGTTTTGTCATCGGACTTGCCGGGAAATTTCCGAAACGCGGCGAGGTATATTATGCCGATGGATATGAGTTTGTGGTTGAAAGGGCTGCAGGCTGTACAATTTCACGCATAAGAATCAGAAAACAAAAATAGGAAAAGGGGCAATCATGGCTTTTACTCATTTGCATCTTCACACAGAATACTCGCTTCTTGACGGCGAGATAAAGATTGAGGATTTGGTTAAAAGGGCGAAAGAACTTAATATGAAATCGGTTGCTATAACTGACCACGGCAATATGTTCGGCGCGGTCAATTTTTACAAAGCACTGAAAAAAGAAGGAATCAAGCCTATAATAGGCTCTGAGATTTATATATCAAAAGGTGATCACAACAGCAAAACTCCTGAGGACAAGGAGTACTATCACCTTATTTTGTTATGCAAAAATAATGAGGGACTGAAAAATCTGTTTAAGATTTCGACAGAAAGCTGGCAAAACGGATTTTATTATAAACCGAGAGTTAGCCGTGAATTTTTGAGAGAACATAGCGAAGGACTTGTCGCACTTTCTGCATGCCTTAGCGGTGAGATTCAAAGAAAATATTTGAATCGCGATTTGAAGGGGGCAAAGGAAGCTTTTGAATTTTACAAAGAAACTTTCGGCGACAATTTTTATCTTGAAATTCAAAACCACGGGATTCAAGAGGAAGCGTATGTAAAGAAGTTTTTTATGGAGCTTTCGAAAAACACCGGCACAAAAATTGTTGCAACTAACGACTGCCACTATTTAAATAAAGAAGACGCAATGATTCAGGAAATACTTATGGCGATTGCGACCGGAAAGACTTTGCAGGACGAGGACAGGATGAAGTTTGACTCCGATGAGTTTTATTTTAAGAGCGAAGAAGAGATGCTGGAAAGATTTGAGGATATTCCGGAAGCGATTACAAACACCGATGAAGTTGCGGAGAAGTGCAATGTCGAATTTGAATTCGGACACTATCACTTGCCGAATTTCGAAGTGCCGAACGGCGAGGACCACTTTGAATATTTGAAGAGAGTGACGCTTGAAGGTTTGATGGAAAGATATGGAGTTGACGGAAAAATTCCGGAGTCGGTTCTTGAGAGAATGGAGCATGAGCTCGGGATTATCAAGAGTATGGGATTTGTCGACTACTTCCTTATTGTGCAGGATTTTATTTTGTTTGCACAAAGTAGAGGCATTCCGGTCGGACCGGGGCGCGGTTCGAGCGTCGGTTCAATTGTTTGTTATGCACTCGGTATTGTCGACATGGACCCGTTAAAATATGATTTATATTTTGAAAGATTTTTAAATCCGGAAAGGGTCACAATGCCGGATATAGACATCGACTTTTGCTATGAAAGGCGAGGCGAGGTCATCGAATATGTCAGGGAAAAATATGGGGAAAACCAAGTTGCGCAAATTGCAACTTTCGGAACTATGCAGGCGAAGGGTGCGATTCGAGATGTTGGACGCGTACTCGGACTCAATTACAACTTTGTGGACAGGGTTGCAAAGATGGTGCCGTTTGCGCTCGATATGACTATCGACAAAGCATTGGAGCAAAATCCGGAGCTGAAAGAATTTTATGAAACGAACGAAGATGTAAAAAAACTTATAAATTTCAGCAAGCGTATTGAGGGACATGTAAGGCATATTTCGACCCATGCGGCGGGAGTTGTTATTTCAAAAAATCCGCTCGTTGAATATGCACCGCTTGCAATAGCATCGGACATTTTGGTTACACAGTTTGACATGACGACACTTGAAGAGTTGGGACTTTTGAAGATGGACTTTTTAGGACTTCGAACGCTCACGGTGATTGACGATGCAATCAAGATGATTGAAGAAAACTACAACAGGGAAATTTCATTCAAAGATATGTCCCTCACGGATCCGGAAACAATAAAACTTTTCAGAGATGTGGACACAATCGGCGTTTTTCAATTTGAGTCGCCGGGAATGCGAAACTTTTTGAAGGAACTAAAAGTCGAGAGATTTGAAGATTTGATTGCGGCAAACTCGCTTTTTAGACCGGGACCGATGAACTCAATTCCGGATTTTTGCAGGAGAAAAAACGGCGAGGAAAAAGTAAACTACGGGCACCCGATTTTGGAAGAAATTTTGAAGGACACCTACGGGGTCATCGTTTTCCAAGAACAGGTTATGGCAATTGTTGAAAAAGTCGGGGGCTACACGCTTGGACAGGCTGACAATATAAGGCGTGCGATGAGTAAAAAGAAAATGGACGTCATGGAAAGAGAACGTCCGATTTTTGTCGACGGCGCAATTAAAAAAGGTTTCAGCGCCGAACTTGCAAACGGCATCTATGACGATATGATAGACTTTGCAAAATATGCATTTAATAAATCGCACTCGGCGGTCTACAGTCTTGACGCATGGAGAACAGCATGGCTCAAGGTGCACTATCCGAAAGAATTTTTCGCAAGTATTTTGACATCGATTGCAGGAGACCAATCGAAGATGCAACTCTATGTCGACGAAGCGAGAAAATTCGGAGTGGAGATTTTAAAACCGTCTGTTAACGAGTCGAATTGGGCGTTTAAAACTGAAGGAGACGGAGTTAGATTCGGACTGAAGGGAGTTAAAGGTCTCGGAGTGAATACGGTTCGTGCGATTATGACGGCGCGCGAAAAAGGCAAATTCGAAAGCATGAAAGAAATGTTTGATAGAGTTTATTCGATTGATAAAACCGCACTAAATAAACGTTCAATCGAGGCGCTTATTTATGCGGGCGCTTTCGACACTCTGGGGATAAATAGACGAACCGCTCTTAACACATATGATGGAGTTTTGTCGTCGCTTTCACTTGAAAGAAAATCGAATATCGAGGGACAGTTTTCAATGTTCGGCGGGGCGGGAAGCGCGAAAGAACAAACCGCACACTACGAGGAATTTGACGACGACGAGCTTCTTGCAAAAGAAAGAGAAGTGCTCGGAGTTTATGTTTCAAGTCATCCGCTTAGACAATATGAAGATGTGATTAAAAAAGTTGCGTCTACGACGAGAAACGATATTTTTGAAAGCTATGAAGATTATCTTTCAAACGGCGTGCCTATGAAGTTTTCAAGAGTAACTCTTGCCGGATTTATAAAGGAATGTAGATTTACAATCACAAAAAAGAATGAAAAGATGGCAATCTTGAACTTCGAAGATTTAACGGGGCTTATTGAAGCGGTCGTTTTCCCGTCACAGTATGCAAAGCTTCAAAGATATATAAGAACAGGTACGAAGATTGTAATTCGCGGGACTATAAATTACAGTGATGTTAGAGAGCCGAATATAATTGTGAACGATATCGAGCCTTTGTCATTGATTGACAAGGTTTATATAAGGGTAATAAAAGGGTGTGGAGACACGGTTCTCGACACGGCGAAGGATTTTATAAGAAGAAATCCGGGAACGTCGGAAGCGGTTTTCTATTTTGAAGAAACAGGCGAGAGCGGAGTTTTTCCTGAGGCAGCGAATTTAAATGCGACAAAGGAAAATCTCGAAAGTTTAAAGAAAATATTGGGAGAGGCGAATGTAAAAGTCGCGGAATAGATATGAAAAGAATTGCAATTTTAACAAGCGGCGGCGATGCACCGGGCATGAACGCCGCGATAAGAGCTGTTGTAAGAACGGCTATTTACAACAATATAGAAATTTACGGCGTTAAGATGGGATACAACGGTCTCATTAACGGCGACATATTCAAGATGGAGCTATCGAGCGTTGCGGATATAATTCACAGAGGCGGTACAATTTTGGGCACTGCAAGGTCGGATGAGTTTATGACGGACGAGGGAAAACAAAAAGCGGTCGAAACGCTCAAACAAAACGGGATTGAAGGCGTTGTTGTAATCGGCGGAGACGGAAGTATGAGAGGGGCACTTGCTCTTCACAAACTCGGCGTAAAAACGATTTCTATTCCGGCAACTATTGACAACGATTTGGGCTATACGAATTATACAATCGGATTTATGACGGCGCTTGAAACAGTTGCGGACGCAATCAGTAAACTGCGTGACACTTCATCGGCGCACGGAAGGGCAAATATTGTCGAAGTTATGGGAAGAAACTGCGGAGACATTGCGCTTTATTCCGGACTTGCCGGCGGTGCGGAAACGATTTTCGTTCCGGAAGAACCCGTGAATATTGAAGAACTTGTTTCAAAGGCGATAAGCGGAAAAAAACGTGGAAAAAGGCACCATATTATTGTGGTTGCCGAAGGCTCGGCCGACACGTACAAGTTGAGGGATGCTTTTGAGGAACGTACAGGAATAGAAACCAGGGTTACCGTTTTGGGGCACGTCCAACGAGGCGGAACTCCGACGGTTTTTGATAGAATTTTGGGAAGCGGAATGGGACACGAGGCGGTCACGCTTTTAAAAAACGGCGAGTCGGGATTTTCGCTTGGAATGAACGGGAATGAAATTTTTAAGATGGAAGTCGAAGAGGCACTTCAAAAGAAGAAAATTTTCAACTCGAAATTACTCGACATTGCAAAAATATTGTCTATTTAAAATAGGAGGGGTATTTTGAAAAAAACAAAAATCGTTGCAACAATAGGTCCCGCTTCGGATTCGGAGGAGATGCTCGAAAGACTTATAAATCTCGGAGTGAATGTTATGAGACTTAATTTTTCTCACGGCACACACGAGGAACACGCTCTTCGAATCGAAAGGATAAAAAAAGTTCGAGAAAAACTAAATGTGCCGGTTGCAATAATGCTTGACACGAAGGGACCGGAAATAAGAATCGGAGTTTTTAAAAACGGCAAGATATTTATCAACCAAGGACAAAAGTTCACACTTACAACCGAAGAGGTTGAAGGCGATGAGACGAAAGTTTCGGTTTCATATAAAGAAATTTCAAATGATGTGGTTGTCGGCGGTCGAGTTTTGATTGACGACGGGCTTGTCGAATTTAATATTGTCGACAAAGACGAAAAGAATGTGCATATGGTCGCCGTAAACAGTGGCGAACTCTCCGACAGAAAAGGAGTTAACATTCCGGATGCGAAGGTGAAACTTCCGGCGCTTACGTCAAGCGACATAAGCGATATAATTTTCGGAATAAAAAATGACGTCGACTATATTGCCGCAAGTTTTATAAGGACTAGGGAAGACGTGCTATCGATAAGTAGGATTCTCGAGGAGAATGACGGATACAAAATCGGAGTTATTTCGAAAATCGAAAACAGAGAAGGCGTTCACAATATGGATGCGATTCTCGAAGTTTCCGACGGGATAATGATTGCGAGGGGAGACCTTGGAGTCGAGATAAATCCGGAAGAAATCCCGCACGTTCAAAAAGAACTCATAAAAAAATGCAACGAAGCCGGAAAAATTTCAATCACGGCGACGCAGATGCTCGATTCGATGATAAGAAATCCGAGACCGACGAGAGCGGAAGTGATGGACGTTGCAAATGCAATAATTGACGGAACAAGCGCAGTTATGCTTTCGGGCGAGACGGCTGCGGGAAAATATCCGGACAAATCGGTCGATATGATGGCGAGAATTGCGATTTCGACCGAAGACGGCGAGGAATACAGGAGAGTTTCGGGAATGTTTGCGGAAAAGCATTCGCTCGGCATTACGAACTCGATTGCAAACAGCGCCGTTAATATTGCGAACAATTTGGGAGCGAGTGCGATTATAAGTCTTTCAAAAAGCGGCGGGACTGCAAGAGCGATTTCGAAATTCAGACCGCAGACGGATATAATTGCAATAACTCCGAGCGAAAGGGCTTTGAGAAAACTTTCACTCGAATGGGGAGTATATCCGATTTTGGTGAATGAAGATAAAGATGCGGACAAAATTTTTGATGAAGGCATCAATAAATGCATGGGAAATATATTAAAGGAAGGAGATCTCGTAGTTTTAACAGCAGGTTTGCCGGTTGGAAAAAGCGGTTCGACCAATATGCTTAAAGTCGAGATATTGTCAAAGATGTTAGGAAAAGGAATGGGAATCGGGACCGGAAAGGTTACCGCAAGAGCAGTGATTGCAAATTCTGCGGAAGAGTTGTTGAGCGATTTTAAAGACGGAGATATTATTGTTACAATCGGCATGGAAAGAGATATGGTTTCATTTGCCGGAAGAGCCGGGGCAATTGTTACAGAAGAGGGCGGGCTTACAAGCAGCGGTGCAATAATCGGGCTTAATTTAAAAGTGCCGACAATTGTCGGTGTCGCCGATGCGACGAAGAATATTAAGACGGGAGACATTATAACTGTCGATATTAAGACCGGAGAAATTTTTAAAGGGGAGATTGAACATGAGTAAAGTTGTTTATATTGTAGGCTCACTTAGAAAAGATTCGTACAACAAAAAATTGGCTGAAAGAATGCAGGAAGTGACGGGTGGAGAGGTGATAGTTTTAAACGATATGGTTTTTATGAACGAAGACCTTGAAGCAAATCCGCCGAAAGTTGTAAGCGATTTAAGAGAAAAAGTAGTTGCTGCGGACAGAGTTGTCTTTGTAAGCCCGGAATATAATTACACAGTTCCGGGAACTCTCAAAAATGCAATCGACTGGCTGAGCCGTCCATATGGCGACAACAAACCGGCAATCGTCGGCAAATCTGCAGCGGTTTGCGGAGCATCACTTTCATTTATCGGAACTGCAAGAATGCAAAAGGATTTAAAGGGAATTTTGGCAATGCTTGGAGTGAAATTTTATCCGAAGGACTTGTTTGTTTCAATAAATATGGAAACGGGCACTTGGGATGAACAAACAGACGAAAGAATTGTTTCTTTCGCGGAAGGACTTTAAATGAGACAAAGTTGGGATGAATATTTTATGGATATTACAAGAAAAGTCGCGGAAAGGTCGACATGCGACCGTGCATTTGTCGGTTGCGTTCTTGTAAATTCGGACCATAGAATTGTTTCGACAGGATACAACGGAAGTGTAAGCGGCAACCCACACTGCATTGACGTCGGTCACACCATGAGAGACGGACACTGCATTGCAACTATTCACGCCGAGATGAATGCGCTTCTTTATTGTGCAAAGGAAGGCATTTCAGTCAAAGGTTGCACCGCCTATGTTACGCATTTTCCATGTCTAAATTGCACGAAGAGTCTCATTCAAGCGGGCATAAACAGAATTGTTTATGAAAACAGTTACAGAATCGACGACTATGCACTTCTGCTTTTAAAGAGAAACAATATTGAAGTTTTAAAAGTTGAAAGTTAATGATTTAATCGGAGCGAATTTTTTTGCTCCGATTTTTTAAAAGCCTGAAAAATATTTTTTAAATTAAGAATTTTTTCTATTTTTCTATTGACAAAATTTTTCGGTTCGTGTAAAATATATAGAAAAGTTAAATTGAAAGACAGAATTTTGTTTGTTTTGAGGAGGTATTATGCTTAAAGGAAGAAATTATATCGACCCTACGAATTTCAGTATGGCCGAGCTAGACGAAGTTATGGATTTGGCAAAAAAAATTAAAGAAAACCCTGTTGATTACCTTGACGTTTGTAAAGGCAAATTATTAGCAACTCTATTTTATGAGCCCAGCACGAGAACCAGATTTTCATTTGAAGCAGCCATGTTAAGACTTGGCGGCGAAGTTATTGGTTTTTCGGAGCCGGGCTCATCTTCTGTTGCGAAGGGCGAATCTTTGAGAGATACAATAAGAACAGTAGGCTCATATTCCGACATTATCACAATGAGACATCCAAAAGAAGGTGCTCCGAATTTCGCTGCAGAATTCACATATGTTCCGCTCATTAACGCAGGAGACGGTGGACACCAACACCCGACTCAAACTCTTACGGACTTGTTCACAATAAGAGAAAGCAAAGGCAGACTTGACGATTTGACAATCGGTCTTTGCGGCGACTTGAAATTCGGAAGAACTGTTCACTCCCTTATAAAAGCTATGAGTATTCACAAAAATATTAAATTCATTTTGATTTCTCCTGAAGAACTTCAAGTTCCGGACTATTTCAAAGCGACGGTACTCGATGCAAACAATTTGGAATATGAAGAACACATAAAACTCGAAGATGTAATCGACAGACTTGATGTTTTATATATGACGAGAGTTCAAAAGGAAAGATTCTTCAACGAAGTCGATTATGTACGTTTGAAGGATTCATATGTACTTGATTTGGAAAAACTTAAAAATGCAAAATCAGATCTTGCAGTTCTCCATCCGCTTCCACGTGTAAATGAAATCGCATACGAAGTTGATGAGGACCCAAGAGCTTGGTATTTCAGACAAGTTAAGAACGGTATGTTTGTTAGAATGGCACTTATTATGAAATTGTTGGGGGTAGAAAAGAATGCTTAGTATAAATTCAATTAAAAGAGGAATAGTTATCGACCACATTCACGCCGGTCTCGGTCTAAAAATATTTGATTATTTGGGATTAAGAGATGCAGATTTTACTGTTGCGCTCATTATGAATGCACAAAGTGAAAGAATTGGGAAAAAAGACATAATCAAAATTGAAAATGTTTTAGACATCGATTTATCGGCACTAGGTTTTATCGACCCTGAAATCACAGTCAATGTTATTGAAGACGAAAAAATTGTAAAGAAGATAAATCTTAAACTCCCTGAACATGTTGAAGGCGTTTTGGAATGCAACAATCCAAGATGTATCACAAGCGTTGAAAGAGGAATGAAACAAAGTTTCACTCTTGTTAACCCGGAAACAGGCACATATCGTTGCGATTACTGCGACCATTTGATGAGTAAAAAAGATGTCTATAAATAGATTATTTAAGAGCGTGGAGGAAAGGGGCCCGATTTGCGTAGGATTGGACCCGAATCCTTTACATATGCCAAAATGTTTGGAAGATAAGCCGATCTACGAAAAGATTTTTAATTACAATAAAATGATAATTGACGCCACAAAGGATTTGGTCGCATGCTATAAGCCACAAGCCGCATACTATGAAGCGCTTGGCATTGAAGGCATGAGAGCTTTAAAAAGCACCAACGAATATATAAGAAAATGTGGTATAATAATTATAAACGATGTAAAGAGGGGAGATATTTCTTCGACTGCAAAGGGATATGCCGATGCATATTTCTCAGGAGATTTTGAAGGAGATATTATGACTTTGAGTCCATATATGGGACTCGATTCAATTGAGCCATATTTGGAATATGTCGAAAAGAATGACAAGGGACTTTTTGTAATTATAAAGACTTCAAATCCGGGCAGCCACGATTTTGAGGAGATTGATGTCGACGGCAAACCTTTTTACAGTATCGTCGGTGATAAAATTCAAAAGATGGCGGGAAATACGGTTGGAGAATGCGGCTACAGAAAAGTCGGCTTTGTTATCGGTGCGACTAATAAAGCATCAGGCGAAGCTGAATTTATAAGAGAATGCTTCCCGGACACATTCTTTTTGATTCCGGGCTACGGTGCACAGGGCGGCGGAGCTACGGATGCGATGAGTCTACTTAAGGACGGTAACGGCGGAGTTGTAAATTCTTCGAGAGGCATTATTAGAGCATTTGAAAAGTCGGACAAGGATTTCGAAGAAGCAACCCGTGAAGCTGTTTTAAAAATGAGGAGGGATTTTAATGTCGGGTTATAATTCATATAAGATTAGCGAAATCAGACATTTAAACGATGAAATTTTTGTTATGGCGGTTGAGGCGGATGTAACTGTTGAGCCGGGACAATTTTTTATGCTTAGAGAACCGGACACAACAGATCCGATGATGGGTCGTCCAATCTCGGTTTCCGATTATAAAGACGGAAAATTATATTTTTTAATACAAATTATGGGAAAAGGCACGGAAATTTTTTCAAGAAAGAGAGCCGGAGACGAAATTTTAATGATGGGTCCTCTCGGCAACGGGTTTAAACCTGTGGAAGGAAAATGCGCTTTGCTTGCCGGAACTGCAGGCATCGCACCGCTTTTATATCTTGCAAAAAAACTTTCTGTAAAACCTGACCTTTATGTCGGCTACAGAAGCGGAAGTTACTATACTGAAGAATTTAAAGACTATGTGGACAATATCTACATTGCAACGGAAGACGGAAGCGTTGGTCACAAAGGATATGCACTCGATTTACTCGATGCGGAAAAATATGAAATGACTTATGTTTGCGGTCCGATGCCGATGGTTAAAGCTACAGTTAAAAAATGCCCGGATGCGGATATGCAAGTGAGCCTTGAAGCATATATGGGCTGCGGATTTGGAGCATGCATGAGCTGTCTTTGCGATACAATTGGCGGTCGCAAGGGAATTTGCAAAGCGGGTCCGGTATTTTCAGCTAAGGAGTTGATTTTTAATGAATAAGTTAGAGACGATGTTTCTTGGAACAAAATTAAAAAATCCGGTCTTGACGGCGAGCGGAACTTTCGGATTCGGCGATGTTTTTGAGCAATTTTATGACGTTAAAAGACTTGGCGGAATTATCGGAAAAGGTTTGACTCTAAATCCAAAGAGAGGAAACGAAGGTCAAAGAGTTTGGGAAACCGCTTCGGGAATGATGAACTCAATCGGGCTTGAAAATCCGGGAGTTAAGCATTATATCGAGGTCGAACTTCCGAAGATGAAAACGGTGAACGACTATGTCATTGCAAATATGGGCGGCAACTCAATCGAAGACTATGTGGAAGGGGCGAAACTTCTCGATGAATCGATTGCAGATGCGATTGAACTTAATATTTCGTGTCCTAATGTAAAAACGGGTGGAATGGCTTTTGGAATAAGATGCGAAGATGCAAGAACAGTTGTTTCTGAAGTTAGAAAAGCTGTTAAGAATAAACCGCTCATAATAAAGCTTTCACCGAATGCCGAAAATATTGTTCAATTGGCAAAGACTATGGAAGAAATCGGAGCCGACGGAGTTTCCCTTGTAAACACTTTCAATGCTCTTGCAATTGATGTAAGAACGAGAAAGCCACGCTTCAACAATGTGACAGCCGGTCTTTCGGGACCTGCAATAAAACCGATTGCGCTCAGAATGGTTTATGAAGTTTCGAAGAATGTAAATATTCCGGTTATCGGAATCGGCGGAATTGAAAATTACAAGGATGCGCTCGAATTTATTATGGCAGGTGCAACTTTGGTTGAAATAGGTTCTGCAAATTTGTATAATCCAATGACTGCGATAAATGTGGTCGAAGGATTGGAAAAATATGCGGAAAAAGAAATAGATAAAAACATTGAAGAAATTAGAGGCTGTATTTGGAGGTAAAAATGACAAGAGAATCTGAAATTGTAGAATTATTAAAAAAGAGAGAAGCACTACTTCACGGACATTTCGGGCTTTCAAGCGGCAAGCACTCAAATGTTTATGTTCAATGCGCACTCGCAACTGAGTATGCTGAAGATGCTGAAAAGATTGCGCATGCAATAAAAGAAAAACTTGAAGAAAATAACATTCATCCTGATGTTGTTGTGGGTCCTGCAATGGGTGGAATAATCATCGGTTACGAACTCGCAAGAGCACTCGGAGTAAGATCAGTTTTTGCCGAAAGAAAAGAAGGCAAGATGTGTCTTAGAAGAGGATTTAAAATTGAAAAGGGCGAAAAAGTTTTGATTTGCGAAGACGTTGTAACGACCGGAAAATCATCACTTGAAACAGCAGCAGTAATCGAAGAACAAGGCGGAGAAGTTCTTGGAATCGGCGCAATTGTCGACAGAACAAAACAAACTCCACCGCTACCTGTTTTTGCTGCAATCAAACTCGAAGCTGATATTTATGAACCGGAAGACTGCCCACTTTGCAAAGAAAATGTGCCGATGGTTCAACCCGGAAGCAGGTTTCTTAAAAAATAATGTCGGGAATTGATATTGTTAAGATAAATAGAATAATTGAATTGATTGAAAGACGAGGTCTTGACTTCGTTCAAAATATGCTGAATACCCGCGAGGAAAGTCCTGAGACTCTTGCGGGCATTTTTGCATCAAAGGAAGCTCTTGGAAAACATTTAGGAAGCGGCATAAATAAAAACATTTTGGGAAATTCAATTATTTTGAAAGATGAGAAGGGAAAGCCGTCAATTGTTTTTGAGAATTTGAGATACAATTTGTCAATTTCGCACGACGGAGACTATGCAATTGCAATTGTTACGGGGGATGGTGAAATTATGGTTGATAAAGATTTATTAAAACTTCTTCCGACAAGACCGTCAAATGCAAACAAAGCGACATTCGGGAGACTTGGAATTGTTGCGGGGCAAAAAGGTATGATCGGATGCGCAAAGCTTTCGTCAAGGGCGGCGATGAGAGCGGGAGCGGGATATGTATATCTTTTCTCGGAAGAAGAGAATAAAACCGCACTTGAGATATGTCTTGATGAAGAAATAATTATGGGTAGAGAAGATATTTTATTTTTCTGCTCTATTGACGCGCTCGCAGTCGGTCCGGGAATTGGATATTCGTCGGAAGAATATATGAAAAAATTATTTTCTTATATCGCCGAAAGAAATATAAGGACGGTTCTCGATGCAGATGGGCTGTATTACTTAAAAAAATTCGGAAACGTCGGAATGAACCAACTTATAATCACTCCGCATCCTATGGAGGCGGCGCGACTTCTTTCAAAAGATGTTTCATATATTATGAAAAATAGATTAAAATCTGCCGAAGAGATATCGCAAAAATATTCCTGTGATGTTATAATAAAGGGAGAGGGTTCCTTGGTTTATAATAAAAATGGAGAATATTATATAAATAAATCCGGAAACAACGGTCTTGCAACTGCAGGAACGGGCGATGTATTGACCGGAATTATCGGCGCTTTTCTTGCAAACGGTTGTGACACATTTAGGGCAGGAAAGCTTGGAGTTTATTTTCACGGACTTTCGGCGGATATTATGGCGCAAAAAATATCGAAGCGTTCCATGATTGCAAGCGACATTATCGAGGGACTTAAATATGTTTTTATGGAGGAAGACGATGCTTAATTACAAAAAATATATTTTATATTCGCTCATAACAATTCCTGTGTACACTTTTTTCTGTTATCTCACGAAGAGAACGGTGGACCCCGTCATAGGCGGTCTTTTGGTTGGGGGAGTTGTACTTTTACTCTCTTTTATAGATTTAAGAAAGATAAAAAAAGATTTTGCTTCGATGAAATCGCATGTGAATGAATACAAACTCAGTCAAGATGCGGAAATTTTTATAAGCAAACAATTAAAACTTTTAAATGAAACGAAAGTTCCGTCAATCAAAAATATGATTATGTTAAATATTGCAGGAGCATATATAACACAAGGCGACAATGTCGACGGGAAAAAATATTTGGATGCTTTAAATCTGAACGATTTCGACAGAGTGAATTTTAAAAATGCTGTTTTAAATAAACTACTTCTTCTTTATAAAATCAATGAAGATGAAGAAGCGAATATTCTTTATGACAGTGTTTTTAAGGAAGATTATGAAAAAGGCGGACAGCTTTTTAAGACTGTAAAAATTTTAAGATTTCAAGGGGATGTTCCGGAAGGAATAAAGGCGCTTTCCAAGTTGAACATGGAAGAGGGCTCGGAAATTTATAGAGAAGTCATTAAAATGGCTAAGGAAATAATTTTAGAAAATATAAAATAGAGGATAATATGTGTGGATTTACAGGTATAATCAGTAAAAAAGAATACAATGACGATTCAATCAGGTCGATGCTTGAGAGTATTCGTCACAGGGGACCCGACAATCTTTCGTTTTATGAAAACGAGAACCTGCATCTCGGTTTTGCGAGACTTCAAATAATTGATTTGGATCCGAGAAGCAACCAACCGATGATTGACGAAGAAACAGGGGCGGTTATTGTCTTTAACGGCGAAGTTTACAATTACAAAGAACTTCGACAAGACCTACAAGGAAACGGCGTCAAATTTAAAACGACATCCGACACGGAAGTTATTTTAAAGGGATATTTAAAATACGGAAAGAGCATTCTTTCGAAATTGAGGGGAATGTTTGCATTTGCAATATTCCACAAGAATAAAGTTTTTATGGCGCGCGACCATTTTGGAATAAAGCCGCTTTATTATGGGTTTAACGACAAGGGCGAATTTATTTTCGGTTCGGAGTTAAAGGCGCTCATTTCAAATAAATTTTTCTCGCCGAGACTTAATAATAATTCACTTTTTTCATATCTTGAACTGCAACATGTTTGCGGCGAAGACACTATGATTGAAGGCATTAAACGTCTTAAAAACGGACATTATTTGGAGATTTCAAATATTGAAGACTCGCTATATCCGATTACCGGAGAATATTTCCAATTTCAAATGTCAAACGACAAGATTACAGATTTGGACGATGCAGTTTATATGATACGAAAAGCTGTTCACAACAGTGTAGAACTTCATAAAAATGCGGATGTTAAGGTCGGAACATTTTTGTCGGGCGGTATCGACTCGAGCTATATCACGGCGCTCACAAAGCCGGAGATGAGTTTTAGTGTAGGATTTAGCGAAGAGGAAGGCAAGTTTGACGAAAGCGGACTTGCGAAAAAACTGTGTGAAATTTTGGGTATAAAACTCAATAGACTTATAATCGACAAAAATGAAGTTTTGGAAAATTTGGACGACATAATATATCATCTCGACGAACCGCAGGCGAATTTGTCGAGCATTCCTCTATATTTTCTCTCAAAACTTGCGCGTGAAAATGCGACTGTTGTTTTGAGTGGAGAAGGAGCGGATGAATTTTTCGGCGGATATGACCTTTATCGCGAAGACAGTGCCATTGAAAAATATTTAAAACTTCCGAAAAATTTGAGAAGAGGTTTGAAAGGTGCTTCGAAAATATTACCGGATTCATCGTTAAAAAGACGTATGGAAAAGGGAGCGCTTGAGCCGAAGGATTTATTTGTAGGTGAAGCAAATATAAGCTCGCCATCAGAAGTTAGAGATATTTTAAGTAATAGATACAAAGACGGAATGGAAGCAAGACAATTCACATCGAAATTTTTCAAAAATGTGGATGAATTGAGCGGAAAACAACTTGTCGATTTGAACAGTTTCATGCAATATGACATACTTTTAAAGGGAGACAGAATGAGCATGGCTCACAGTCTGGAACTCAGGGTTCCGTTTTTGGACCTCGAAGTTTGGAGCGTTGCAAGAAGACTTTCGAGCGATTTGAAAGTGAGAGGAAATGTCACGAAGTTTGCTCTAAGAGAAGCTGCAAAAGAAGTGCTTCCTGAGGAATGGTACACGAGACCGAAGAAGGGCTTCCCGGTTCCTTTCAGAGATTTTTTAAAGGAAGATAATTTTTATAATAAATTCTACGAAGTGCTTTCGAGTGAACTATGCGATGACTTTTTCGACAGAAGTACAGTTCTAGATATGCTCAAGGAGCACAAGGACGGCGTTAAGAGAAATCATAGAAGACTTTACTCATACTATGTATTTTTGGTTTGGTATGATTTATATATTAACAGGAGGGGAATATGTTAAGAAAAGATGTTGACGAAAAATTAAAATGGGATTTGACCGATCTCGTAAAAGATGACGAAGATTTTGAAAAGAAACTTGAAGAAAAAGTATCACTTTCAAAAAAGATTTTTGAATTCAAGGGAAAAATAAAAGATTTAAAAACGCTCGAAGAAGTTTTGAAACTTTATGAAAAATATCTTGAAGTCGACAGCCTTGTCGGCGGTTTTGCAAATCTTTATTTTTCAGAAGACGGCACAAATACAAAGGCATATGGCTATTTGGAAGAATATGACAAAGCGGACACCGCTTCTTCAGCCAATATGTCATTTTTAGACGATGAAATAATGGAACTTTCAGACGATGTTTTGGATGAAGCGCTTGAAAAGCTTGACTTTGCACTTGTTTATTTGAGAAGACTCAAAAAAGATAAGGCGCACAAGCCGCCTTTTGCAGTTGTTGACGCTCTCACAAAGTTGAATCCTGTATTTAATGCTCCTTATGGAATTTGGGAAGGCGCAATTGCAGGCGACGTAAGATTTAACAGTTTGAAACTTGACAAAGAAGTGCCTATGACTTTCGGTCTTTATGAAGATAAATATGAAGGTTCATCAGACACGGAGCTCAGAAGAAAATCTTTCGAAGAATTTGTGAGTGTTATGAGAAAATATCAAACGACTCTCGCTCTAAACTACAACACGCAACTGAAAGCGGAAAAAGCTCTCAGCGAAATCTATGGTTTTGAAAGTGTATTCGATTATCTTCTGGACCTTCAAGACATCAGACGTGAAGTTTATGAGGATCATATTGATACGCTGAAAAGAGAACTTCCGAAGCATATGAGAAAATATGCAAAACTTGTCAAGGAAAAATATGGGCTCGATAAAATGACATATGCGGATCTTAAAGCGCCGCTTATGCCTGAGTTTGAAAAAGAAATCTCAATTGAAGACAGCAAGGATTATTTGAGAAAAGGACTTGCAATTTTCGGCGAAGACTACGTGAATGAAACTTTAAAACACATTGACAACAAGTGGATTGACTTTGCACAAAATGAAGGAAAATCAACGGGTGCATTCTGTGACCCTTATTATCAACTCCACTCATATGTTCTAATCAGCTGGATGGGAAAGATGGAAGACGTTTTCGTGCTTGCTCACGAACTAGGTCACGCCGGACACGGACGCTATTCGTCGATGGACAATTCAATCATAAATACTGAAAGTTCAATGTATATAAGCGAAATGCCGTCGACTTGCAACGAAATGCTTCTTGCAAATTATTTGATCAACAGCACGGATGATGAAGAATTTAAAAAGTGGGTAAGAGTTCAAATGATTGAAAGAACATATTATCACAATTTTGTAACCCACGGAATTGAAGCGATTTATCAAAGAGAAGTCTATAGAAGAACAGACAAGGGCGAAAACATTAATGCTGACAAGCTGAATGAAATCTTTAGAAACACTCTCGAAGAATTCTGGGGCGACGATGTTGAAATTCTTCCGGGAAGCGAACTCACGTGGATGCGCCAACCGCATTACTTTATGGGACTTTATCCGTTCACATATCAAGCGGGCCTTTCAATCGGAACTGAGCTTTTCAGAAAACTTCAAACAAGCACCGACAGCGAAAAGAAAGAAATTATTGAAAATTACAAAGAAACAATGAAGACGGGCGGAAAACTTTCCCCTGAAGATTGGGCAAAGAAACTCGGAGTGCAAATTGAAGGCGGTAAAGCACTTAAAGACACTATACAATATATCGGCGAAATTATTGATGAAATTTCGAAATAATGTTTTAAACCTATTAAATGGGGTATCCATTTAGTAGGTTTTATTTTTATGATTTAATTCGACGATAGAAGATTATATAATAAGACTTAACTTTTACAAATTAAAGTGTTGACTATTATACCTTAATGTGATATAATAAGACAAAGAATACTAATTAATGAGGAGGAATGGAATATGAAAACAGACGTACAGATTGCACAAGAAGCAAAAATGCTTTACATTGACGAAATAGCGGAACAATTGGGAATTGCAAAGGAAGATTTGTTCCAATACGGTCACTATATGGCAAAGATTGAACCGGTGGTTTATGAAAGACTTAAAGACAAAAAGGACGGAAAACTCGTTCTCGTAACAGCTATCTCACCTACACCGGCAGGAGAAGGAAAGACAACTGTTAATATCGGTCTTTCAATGGGACTTAACAAAATCGGCAAGAAAGCAATTTCTGCATTAAGAGAACCTTCACTCGGACCATCTTTCGGAGTTAAAGGCGGTGCAGCAGGGGGAGGATATGCACAAGTTGTTCCTATGACAAATATCAATCTTCACTTCACAGGTGACTTCCACGCAATTACAGCTGCAAACAACCTTATTGCCGCAATGCTCGACAACCACATTCACCAAGGTAACGAACAACAAATCGACGTAAGAAGAGTTGTTTGGAAGAGAGTTCTCGATATGAACGACAGAGCTTTGAGACAAGTTGTTGTTGGTCTTGGCGGAGTTTCAAACGGATATCCTCGTGAAGACGGATTTGATATTACAGTTGCTTCTGAAATTATGGCAATTTTATGTTTGTCAAACAGCTTAGAAGAATTCAAAGAAAAAGTTTCAAATATTGTTATTGCATATAGAAGAGATAAATCACCTGTATTTGTTAAAGACATCAACGCACAAGGCGCTGTTACGGTTCTTATGAAGGATGCAATTTTACCTAACTTGGTACAAACACTCGAAAATACACCGGCAATTTTACACGGTGGACCTTTCGCAAATATTGCGCACGGATGTAACTCAATTCTTGCAACAAAATATGCTCTGAAACTTGCTGATTACACTGTAACGGAAGCAGGATTCGGTGCTGACCTCGGAGCTGAAAAATTCTTCGACATCAAATGCAGAATGGGTGATTTACATCCGAATGCAGTTGTTATTGTTGCAACAATAAGAGCTCTAAAACATCACGGGGGAGTTACAAAAGAAGATTACGACAAGGAAAATCTTGATGCACTTAAAAAAGGTTTCGAAAACTTGAAAAAGCACATGGAAAATGTTGCTAAATTCGGAGTTCCTTCAGTTGTAGCAATAAATCAATTCCCAACAGACACAGAAGCTGAAATTGAACTCTTAAAAGAACTTGTTGAAAAAGAAGGAAGAAAATGTGTTCTTTCTCAAGTATTCGCAAAAGGCGGTGAAGGGGCTGTCGATTTGGCAAAAGAAGTTGTCAGAGTTTGCGAAGAAGAAGAGTCACACTTCAAACCGCTCTACGATGTAAATGATACAATCGAAAACAAAATCACAACGATTGCAAAGGAAATTTACGGAGCAAAAGATGTAATCTTTACAAAAGAAGCAAAGAAATCAATCAAGAGAATTGTTGAAAATGGAATGGACAAGGTTCCTGTATGTATGGCAAAGACTCAATACTCACTTTCCGACGATCCGAAACTACTCGGAGCACCGAAAGATTTTGAACTTACAGTAAGAAATGTAAGAATTTCAAACGGCGCAGGATTTGTTGTAGCTCTTACAGGCGACATTATGACAATGCCGGGATTACCGAAAGTTCCTGCCGCAAACAATATCGATATAAAAGAGGACGGCGAAATAGTCGGACTATTTTAGAATAAATTTTAAGGAGGATTAGAAATGGCTTATAATTCCAGACTTAAGAGTGAACAAACGGATGCTTTATTTGAAGCTATTCTGACATTGGACACCATGGATGATTGCTACAGATTCTTTGAAGACATATGCACAATAAAAGAAATTCAAGCAATTGCACAAAGATTAGAAGTAGCAAAACAATTGAGAGAAAACAAGACTTACAATGAAATCGAGGCTGAAACAGGTGCGTCAACCGCAACAATTTCAAGAATCAACCGTTCTTTGAATTATGGTGCGGACGGATACAATTTAATCTTTAGAAAATTGGGTTTAACAAAGGAATAGACTATGGCGGGAAGCGAATCACAGGAAATGTATCTCAAGACAATTTTGCTTTTACGCCTTGGAAATCAAACCTCAAGAAGCGTTGATGTTGCAAATGAGTTGGGATATTCTAAAGCCAGCGTTTCGCGTGCGGTTTCGCTTCTGAAAAGCGAAAAACTTATCGAGGTTGTCGAAGGTGGAGAAATTGTCTTTACAAAAAAAGGTAAGGAGAAAGCACTTTCTGTCCTTGAAAGATACAATGTTTTGGTTAAAATTCTAAAAAAGTTGGGGCTCGATGAGGAAGAAGCTGATGAGGAAGCTTGTAAGCTTGAACATGTAATCGGAGACGAATTATATGTAAAACTTAAAGAATTTTCAGAGAGGGAAGATGACTAGATGTCATCTTCTTTTTTTTGAATTATGAGTAATAAGCTTGAATATAAACCTCATTAAATGTATAATAGAAGGAGCAGATTTAAAGAGAGGAAAATTATGGATATTAAAAATTTACTTAACGAAAGTCAATATGAAGCTGTTGTCAACACTGAGGGACCGGTGCTTGTTCTTGCAGGGGCAGGCTCAGGAAAGACGAGAGTTGTTACATATAAAATAGCTTATCTTGTAAAGGAAATTGGTGTAAATCCATTTAATATTTTAGCAATCACTTTTACAAATAAAGCGGCAAATGAGATGAAGGAAAGAGCCGAAGAGCTCTTAGAAAGGTCTATAAACGGAATGTGGATCGGAACTTTTCACAGCATTTGTGTACGAATTTTAAGAAAACATTATTCCTCTAATTTTACTATTTATGATACACAGGACAGTTTAAATCTTATAAAAAGAATTGTTAAGGACAGAAATTTGGACAGCGACCAGTTTAAACCTAAGTCCATAAAAAACAGGATTTCGGATTTTAAAAACAAGGGTATGGGAGTTAAAGAATTTCAAGAATTTGCCGGAAGCGATTTTTATTTAAAGATTGTCGGAGAAGTGTTTTTTGATTATGAAGCGGCGATGAAAGAGGCGAATGCACTCGATTTCGACGACCTTCTTTTAAAAACGGTAAAACTTTTTGAAGCAAATCCAAGTGTTTGTGAAGAGTATTCAAAAAAATTCGACTATATATTTGTCGACGAATATCAAGACGTAAATGACATACAATATAAATTTATCAAGGCAATTTCTCATGTACACAACAATTTAACAGTTGTAGGTGATGAGAACCAAAGTATTTATGCGTTCAGAGGAGCGAATCTTGAAAACATTTTAAATTTTGAAAGGGACTTCAAGGGTGCGAAAGTTATTTATCTGAATCAAAACTATCGCTCGACCAAAAGTATTTTGGATGCGGCAAATCATTTGATTTTAAACAATCCGCAAAAATATAAAAGGGAACTTCTTGCGACGAAGGCTGACGATGAAAAAGTTAAGTGCTACAATCTCATGACAGGAGATGACGAGGCTTATAAGGTTTTAGAAATCATTGAAAAATTGAAAGATGATGGAGAAAAATATAGCGACATAGCGATTTTATACAGAACAAATAATCAGTCGAGAGCATTTGAAGATGTGTTTGTAAGAAATTCCGTGCCGTATGAGATTATCGGCGGTATAAGGTTCTACGACAGAAAAGAAGTCAAGGACGTACTTGCTTATTTGAAACTTTTAAACAATCCTTTCGATTCTGTAAGTTTTGAAAGAATTGTGAATACTCCGAGGCGCGGGGTCGGACCGAAGACACTCGGCGATTTGAATGAATACAGACTGGTCACGGGAAAGGATTATTTTGAAACACTTTCCGATATCGGAACAAAATCCGCAAAAAAATTCGGAGAAGATTTTATAAGAATCAGAGAAGTGATGAACGATGTTCCTCTAAGCGAACTTGTGGACATCGTACTTGAAAAGTCGGAATATTTAAAAGAGCTTAAAGTTTCAAAGAATCCGGAAGATGAGTCAAGAGTTCAAAACGTTTATGAATTTGTAAGCTATGTAAAAGAATATGAAGAAAAAAATCCGGAGTCTGAACTTTCAGAAATGTTAAATGAAATTTCTCTCCTTTCGGACATAGATCAGTCCAAAGAAGAGGACAAAGTTGTGCTTATGACGGTGCACTCTTCAAAGGGGTTGGAGTTTAGAAATGTCTTCGTTGTCGGACTTGAAGAGGGACTCTTCCCGTCCAGAATGAGTATGGAAGACGAAAAGGATATAGAAGAAGAAAGGCGGTTGTTTTATGTCGCGCTCACAAGAGCAAGGGACAGACTTTTCCTTACTTCCGCAGATTCCAGAATGATTTACGGTCAAACTATTTATTCGAAGAACAGCAGATTCCTTGAAGAAATCAAAGATTTTGTTGAGATAGAGGATGAGACTGTGAAATCGAGAGCAAAAACGGAAGGAAAGCCGATTCCGAGACCGACGAACTTTACCGGTAAAATCGGTTTGGGTGCAAAGAAAGAAAAGGCGGGAAGTTTTAATATCGGAGACAAGGTTATTCATAAGATGTGGGGCGAAGGAACGGTTGTGACATTGGTCGGCGACGACATTACAATTGCATTTCCGTCAAAGGGCTTGAAAAAATTGAAAGCTTCAATCGCACCGCTTACAAAAAAGTAGGTGAAAAATGCTTGAAAAGATGAGGGAGCTTGTCGATAAGCTGAACCTGTACAACTATCATTACTATACTTTGGACGACCCTATTGTGGTCGATGCGGTGTATGATAAATTGTATCAGGAACTTGTCGACATGGAAAATAAATATAAATTCAACTTTTTAGATTCGCCGACAACAAGAGTCGGTGGAGAGCTTTTAAAAGGTTTTGAAAAATATACGCACGAAAGACCGCTTTGGAGCCTTCAAAAGTCGCAATCGACGGATGAGCTTGTTGAATGGGCAAAAAGAGCGGAGAAGCTGAGGGCGGAGTACAACAATTCACATGATGATAAACTTCCGCCTATTCAGTATGTTACGGAATTCAAATTTGACGGACTCACTTGTAATCTCACATATGAGTCGGGATATCTTAAAGTTGCGGCAACGCGTGGAAACGGCGTTGTCGGAGAAAATATTACAGCACAGGCAAGAACCATAAAAAACATTCCGACAATGATTGACTATACCGGACATATCGAGATTCAGTGTGAGGCATATATGCCGCTTTCGGAGCTTGAAAGATACAATAAAACTGCGGAAATACCTTTGAAGAATGCAAGAAATGCTGCGGCAGGGGCTCTTAGAAATCTCGACACGAGGGAAACCGAAAAAAGGAATCTGAGAGTGTTTGCATATAACATCGGATATATGGACGATTTTAATTTTAAAAATCACATAGAAACGCTTGATTTTTTGAAAAAAGAAGGTTTTCCGGTTAACGATTTTCATCCGCTCGTCGGCAGCATAGAAGAAGTTATAAAAAATATTGAATATGTAAAAGAAAAAAGGCATGAGCTAAATTACCTGACCGACGGTGCGGTTATAAAGATAAATGATATGAGGACAAGAACAGTCTTGGGGTATACGAATAAATTTCCAAGATGGGCAATTGCTTTCAAGTTCGAAGCGGAAGAAGTTGAAACAAAAGTGCTCGATGTGGTTTGGCAAGTCGGAAGGACGGGCAAGGTAACTCCTGTTGCAAAGCTTGAGCCGGTTGAAATTGCAGGGGCGATGGTAAGTTCCGCAACGCTAAACAATATCGACGATATAAAAAGAAAAGCGGTTCGAATCGGAGCGCAGGTAATTGTAAGGCGCTCGAACGAAGTTATACCGGAGATTATGGGAACAATCGGCGACACGTCGGACACAGATGAAGTGAAAATTCCAAAAACTTGTCCTTCATGCGGCACGGAACTTGTGATGGATGGGGCATATCTCGTCTGTCCGAACAAGACATATTGCAATCCGCAAATTGTTTCGAGAATAACTCACTTTGCATCGAGAAATGCGATGGACATCGAAGGGCTTAATGAAAAAACGGTCGACTCGATGGTGCAAAACTTAGGCATTAACGATGTGAGCGATTTATATACGCTTACAAAGGAAGATTTACTGAAACTGCCGCTGTTTGGAGATAAAAGGGCGGACAATCTTATGAATGCGCTTCAAAAATCAAAGCTTAGAGAACTTCACCGATTTATTTTCGGACTCGGGATAAACGAAGTCGGCGTAAGGACGGCGACGGATTTGGCGAAGAGGTTCAAGACTTTTGACAATTTCAGAAATGCGACATTTGAGGAACTTACATCGGTAGACGGAGTCGGAGATGTGATTGCGAATAATATTCTAAATTATTTCAATCACGAAGGAGAACAGGAACTCATAAAGAGACTTCTGGAATTTGGAGTAAATACAATAGAGCATGACGAAGAAGTGAAAGAAGGATTTTTCACGGACAAGACGGTAGTCATTACCGGGACTTTTTCTTCGATGAAGCGCGATGAAATTAAGGCATATATTGAAAAAGAGGGCGGTAAAGCGACGTCTTCCGTTTCGAAAAAAACGGATTTGGTTTTAGTTGGAGAAAATCCGGGCTCGAAACTGGACAAGGCAAACGAACTCGGAATCGAAATTATGAATGAAAATGAGCTAATGGAGGTTATTAATGGATAAAGAGACTTATTATAATTTGCTCGACCTTGCAAAATTTAAAGATCAGGGCGACGAATTTTATGAAAAACTCGTGGACTGTATGGATGTATTAAAATCTATTGAAGATTTTAAAGAGACGGGAGAAAAAATGTACAATGTCAACCCGGCTGAAAAACATCCGTCAAAAGACGAGCCGAAGCCGTCACTCACAAATGAAGAAGCGACAAGAAATGCAGTTTCTGAAAAATATGGATTTATCGAAACTATAAAATATGTGGGGGAAGACTAATGAGATATTTACATGAAACTTTAAAATTAATAAAATCCGGCGAGCTCTCACCTGAGGAACATCTCGAAGATATAATTTCAGGTCTTGACAAAGACAAGGAAATAAACAGTTTTATCACGCTCGATTTGGACGGAGCAAGAGAAAGAGTTAAAAACATTAATCCGAGCGGCGAGCTTTACGGGGCAGTTGTCGGACTCAAGGACAATATAAACTACAAAGGTCTTAAAACGACATGCGCATCGAAAATGCTTGAGAATTTCGAGAGTGTTTATAACGCCGACTGTGCAGAAAATATTGAATCTGAAGGCGGAGTTGTAATAGGAAAGCTCAATATGGACGAGTTTGCAATGGGAAGCTCGAACGAAACTTCATATTTCGGTCCTGTAAAAAATCCGATCGACCACACACTTGTGCCGGGCGGCTCAAGCGGTGGATCCGCAGCTGCAACGAAGATGGGTTTTGTCGACGTTGCAGTCGGCACAGATACGGGCGGCTCGATAAGACAACCGGGCTCATTCTGTGGTGTTGTAGGCTTTAAACCGACATATGGTCTCGTCTCGAGATACGGTGTTACATCTCTTGCAAATACATTTGACAGCGTCGGAACTTTCGGAAGATGCGTTGAAGATGCATATATTCTTTTGAGAGCAATGGCGAAAGATACGTCGAACGATATGACGAAAATTTCTGTCGACATGCCGGAAATGAAGACTTCAATCGAAGAGGATATTGAAAATTTAAAGGGTAAAAAAATTGCAATTTTAAGTCACCTTAAAGATTTTGATTTGGCACCGGAAGTAAAGGAAAGCTATGACAAGACGCTAAAACTTCTTGAAGGTGCAGGAGCGGAAATTGTGGAAGCCGAATTTGAGCATTTGGATTATGCGGTTGCAACATATTATGCAATCATCGACAGCGAAGCAAGTTCCAATTTGTCACGCTTTGACGGTATAAGATATGCGGGAATAAAAAGCGACGTTAAAAATTTCAGTGACTATATGAAAGAAGTTCGTACTGCGGGTTTCAGCGACGAAGTTAAAAGAAGAATTCTTTTGGGAATGTATATCATGAGCAGCGATCTTCGTGAAACATATTATGACAAGGCGCTTATAATAAGAGAAAAGATTGCGGAAGATTACGATAGAATCTTTAAAAATGCGGATGCAATTTTAACTCCGACGGCTACAACTCTTCCGTTTAAACTCGGCTCGCAAGTTAAGAATCCGAGACAAATGATGGAAGGGGACCTTCTTACTGTTGCAATAAATCTTGCCGGAATTCCGGGAATAAATGTCCCGTCGACAAGTGAGAATGTTATAAATGCAGGAATGCAATTTTTAGGAAAGAAAAAAAGCGACTACAACTTGGCGAGAATCGCTCGTGCTTATGAAGGATTGGTGAAATAATGAAAACATTAATTGGACTTGAAATTCACGTTGAATTAAAAACGGACAGAAAAATGTTTTGCGATTGTAAAAATGCATTCGGCGATGACCCGAATGTAAACACTTGTCCTGCATGTCTCGGTATGCCGGGAGCGCTTCCGAGAATAAACAATCGTGCGATTGAATTTGCAGTTATGGCGGGACTTGCTTTTAACTGCGATATAGACAGAACTATAAAGATGGATAGAAAAAATTATTTTTATCCGGACCTTGTCAAGGGCTATCAAATTTCGCAAGACGATAGACCGATTTGTCAAAACGGATATGTTGAAATCGACGTTGACGGCAATAGAAAAAAGATTGGACTCATAAGAATTCATATGGAAGAGGACACCGGAAAAGCTCTTCACATGCAAGACAACACAACACTTATGGACTACAATCGTGCCGGAGTTCCGCTCATTGAAATTGTAACGAAGCCGGACATCGAGAGCGGGAAAGAAGCGAGAGCGTTTATTGAAAAGCTTCGTGAAACTTTGACTGAGCTTGGAGTTTCCGACTGTAAGATGGCGGAAGGTAGCCTTAGATGCGATTGCAATATCAATATTGTCGACGGAGATTTCAAAACGGAAATCACGGAAATAAAGAATATCGGCTCCACGAGAAGTGTTGAAGCGGCTCTAAATTTCGAAGAAGAAAGACATAAGAAGATGCTTGAAAATCGCGAAAAAGGTCAAAAGGACACAAGACGTTTCGATGAAACCAAAGGTGAAACTGTTCTTATGCGTGTAAAGACGACAAAGGACGACTATAGATTCGCATATGAAGGCGATATTCCGATTTTTGAAATCGAAGAAGAATTCATAGAAAATATAAAAAATAGTCTTCCGGAACTTCCGGATGAAAGAAGAGAAAGACTAAAAAAGAATTATAATCTCACCGATTATGACACAAATGTCATCGGCTCAAATAAAAATCTTTCGGACTATTTTGAAAAAGTTCAAAAAGCTACGGGTGACGTATCTCTCACATCAAATTGGATTATAAATGAACTTTTAAGAAGACTGAACGAAGATGAAACGCTTATTGAAGATTTGAAATTCGGCGTGGATGATTTTTCGTATTTATTAGGTCTTATCAAAGAAGAAAAGATAAATAACAACACGGCTAAAAAGGTTTTCAAAGAAATGTTTGACGAAGGAACAAGTCCAAAGGAAATTATTAATCGCGACGGATTGATTCAAATAAGTGACGAAGGTGCAATTTTGGACATTGTGCTTGAAGTTATAAAGGAAAATCCTCAATCGATTGAAGATATCAAACAAGGAAAAGACAGAGCGCTTGGATTCCTTGTCGGACAAGTTATGAAAAAATCGAAAGGAAAGGCAAATCCGGGTGTTGTTAATAAACTTTTAAAAGAAGAAATCGAAAAGAATTAATATATTTCCCCGACTGTTAAGGTCGGGGGATTTTTATTTGTGTAAAAATTTTTTTCGGATTTAATTTTTATGATTACTGTTACATTACATATTTAAAATGAGCCGGTTTTTCCTTGATTTACAATTGCCCATATGTTACAATTAAAAAAGTGGAGGCAAGTATGAAAAAGTTTGTTTTATCATTTTTATTTTTATTAACGATATTAAGTATAAATATAGAGGCAAGGAGTCTTAATATAAACGGCAAGATGAAAGAAGCCGTTGATGTTAAGCTGAACATAAATGGAGAGGACAAACAAAGTCCGGCTCCAAGTTTTGTCGTTGACGGGGTTACATATGTGCCCGTGAGATTTGTGTCGGAAACGCTCGGGTATAAGGTCGAGTGGATTCACAAGACTTCAACTGTAGGCATTCACGGGGACAAAACTATTTGGTTTCCGGTTGGAAAGAATTTTGTAAATATGGGGAACGGAAGAGTTGAAACTCCGAAGGGCGTAATGGCTCTTTTGATAAATCTTGACGGCGGCGCAAACGCAACAACATATGTTCCGGTCAGATATTTGAGCGAATATATGGGCAAAAAAGTCGGTTGGATTCAAAAGACGAGAACGGTCACGATTGCAGATGAAAATGCAAATGAAAATACTACAGTGACTGATTTGATTGATGCTCCGGAAATTAAAAATCCACCGCCAACTGAAGAAATCGTGCCTCCAAAAGAAGAGACTACGGGAAAAGTTACGCTACAAGCTAAAAATGTGGATTATGATTCAAGTACGGTAAAGCTTATATTTACATTTAATGAAAAACCGAATTATGAAATCAAGGTTGGAGAAACTTCCACAACTATAATTGTAAAGAACGCCGATGTAAACAAATCCCTTGTCGGTCAAGACAAAAGTATGATTCAAAACTCGGACAAATATATTATTCAAAAGCAAGGTAATGACCTTGTAATATCTTTCAACAAGACTAAGGGCGAGATTACAGTTTATGACAGTGACGATGGTAAGAGTATCATTGTCACTGATACTTTTTTATTTTCGAACATTACAAGAGAGAATGTGAACGGGAAAGAAAGTATTGTAATAAAAAATATGGGAAAACAAAATTATAATAAGATGATTCTCGAAAATCCGAAGAGAATAATTCTGGATTTTATGGACTCGAATATGGCATCGGGTCACTACAAAGAGTTTCCTATAGAGCTTGGCTTTGTAAAATATATCAGAAGCAGTCAATTTATTCCGGATAAAAACTATAAAAAAACAGACAGAATCGTCAGGGTGGTTTTTGATATTGAAAAAGATGTGGAACACCCGAACCTTGTTATAAAAACTGTGGGTAACGATCTTGTTGTTACTCCGGAAAGAACGCTTTATGACAATTTTAAATTTAGAACTACAGGGACTACAAGAAGTCTTACAATTAGAGGGTTAACTCCGGATGTACCGTTTAATTACGATTCTGTGAACAATAAAATCACTATGAATGTCGGGACAAGAATTCCGGACGGTTCTATAAAATATAACGACAGCCTTATTAAAGACCTCGACGTTACAAACGGAGTTCTCACTATAAATCTTTTGAGAGCGGTTTCGGTCAATGTGGATTCGAGGTCGCCTGAGATGACTCTTAATATTTCAAGAATTAAGACCGGAAATAACAGCGACTACTTTATTTTGCTTGACCCGGGACACGGCGGAACCGATCCGGGCGCAATTCACACTCCGTCGGGCGTAAAAGAAGTTGACGTTATAAAACCGATTCAAAGGCTTTTGGAAAGCAGACTTGTTTCAATGGGATACAGGGTTCAAAAGACGAACGACACAGAAGATTCGTATATAGAATTGTCCGATAGAGTGAAAATGTCCAACAATTTAAAGCCGGACGTTTTTATATCCATTCATGCGGATATCGTAGAATATGGGTCTGCAAAAGGTGCTACAGTATATTATTATTCGTCAGCGTCTATGGAACCGAATCAAAAAGAATTCGGTAAGATGGTAGTGGATGCAATAGAAAGAGCAATTGGAGAAAAAACGCGCGGACTCAAAACGGAAAAATATTATGTTTTAAAGAATACAAAAGCGCCGGCAATATTGATTGAAACAGGTTTTTTAAGTAATGAAGCTGAAAGGGCAAAGCTTTTAGATCCGGAATATCAATCAAAACTGGTTGACGGCATTATTAACGGAATAGAGGATTTTTTGGAGGAATATAGATAATGAGAATCGTTGTGGCGAGCGGAAACAACCATAAAATCACGGAGATAAAACACATGCTCTCGGATTTGGACTTCGATGTAAAAAGTGTTTATGAAATTGAAAAGAATTACGATGAGCCGGATGAAAACGGTCAGACATTTGAAGACAATGCATTTATTAAAGCGAATGCGATAAGAAATATTTTTAAGGATTCATATGTATTGTCGGATGATTCCGGGCTTATGGTGGATGCATTAAACGGAGAACCGGGAGTTCACAGCGCGAGGTATGCGGGAGATGAACACGATGATGACAAAAACAATGCTCTCCTTCTAAAAAAACTTGAAAATGTTAAAAAAAAAGACAGAACTGCAAACTTTGTTTCGGTATTATGTTTGATAACGCCGGAAGGAGAAAAATATTTTTTTAGAGGCGAATGTGAAGGCGAGATTATTTTTGAAAGAAGGGGCGACAACGGTTTCGGATATGACCCATATTTTCTTCCGAAAGGAAAATCGAAGACATTTGCAGAAATGGTTGAGAGCGAAAAGAATGAAATAAGCCACAGAAGACGTGCGCTAGATAAGCTTAGAAATTATTTCAGCGAAAAATATTAAAACAGATAAAAAGATAAAATCTCAAGGTTGATATTTGGACGGATATTAAACCTTGAGATTTTTTTATTTTTTTCAAAAAAGGTATTGACATAAATATGAAAATGGTGTACTATATATCTAGTACAACGACATGGAAATTGAAAGGAGAAAATATGAATGGTACTTCAAAAGGTTTAGTTTTTTTGATTTCAATAATTGCAGCAAATTATATATATTATGCTGTTAAGATTTCGAAGATTAAGAAGATGAAATCGCTTGAGGAAAGTCAACTTGTTGAGCTGAACTTCTCAAAATCAATTCAAATAATATCAATGCTTGTTATGGCTATTTTAGTCATTATGCTCACATGGAGCATGGGATGGTAGAAAGGAAGGAAAATATGAAGGTACTGGAAACTAACGGTTTAAGTATGAATTACGGCACGAAAAAAGCTTTGAGCGATGTCAGCGTGTCGGTTAACGCCGGTGAAATTTACGGTTTGGTAGGGAAAAACGGAGCGGGAAAGACGACTTTAATGAAAATTGTTTTGGGTCTTCTTCCGGGATATGGCGGAGAATTAAAGCTTTTCGAATCGGAAAACTTAGGAGATGGAAGAAAAAATATAGGTGCGCTTATTGAGACGCCGGTATTTTTTGAAAATATGACGGGCTATCAAAATCTTAAATACTATAGAATGGCATACGGTCTTGACAGTTCAATAGATTTGGAAGAGTTGTTAAGCGACGTAAAACTTGCCGATGCACGCGATAAAAAATTCAAGGCTTATTCGCTCGGTATGAAACAAAGACTTGGAATCGCATTTTCACTTTTAGGAAATCCGGATTTTCTTGTGCTTGACGAACCGATTAACGGGATTGACCCTGAGGGAATTGTTGAAATAAGAAATCTATTAAAGGATCTTGCAAATAAAGGCAAGACAATTTTAATCAGTTCACACATTTTGAGCGAACTCGAGCATCTTTGTGACAGAATTTGTATAATTGAAAATGGCGAAGTCGTCGATTTAATAGAGTCAAAGAAAGATAAAAAGCTAAGATATCACACTGTCATAAAGACTAGTGACGACAATAAGTTTAAGAAAATTTTAGAAGAATTAAAAATTGAAATTTCAAAAGATAGTGTTATTGTCGGTGATTTTGACATAGATAAGGTACTCAAAAAAGTTTATGAAAATGGACTTGGCATTGTTGAAATTGAAAGAAGAAAAGATAATCTTGAAGAATATTATCTCGGACGTTTGGAAGGGAGGAACAAATAATGTTTTCATATTTAAAAGCTGAATTATATAGAACAAGAAAGAGAATGCCAAATATACTCCTTTTAATTTTCGGATTGATTGGGATAGGACTTTCTTATTATGTAACTGCAAAATATTCAACGACCAAGTCGTCGTCAACTTTTCTTTCGAATGTCTACAGCATTGTTCAACAAGTTGTTCCTTTTATGGCGATTATGATTGCAACAGCTTCATTTAAAAGAAGAGAGGAAATGAGAAACTATTTCCAAAGGGGAATGAGCCGTTTGAATCCGGTTATCGGTGACTATCTCGTTTCAGTTTTGACAACTATTGTGTTTGCTTTCATTTTTACAGCAATTACAGTGGCTCTTTCATACACATTTAAAGACTTGCCGGCGGAAAAATTTGACATATATATAACGCCGAAAATGTTTATATACAGCATTTTGACAATTGTCTCAATGATAATCTGTATGCTTGGAGGAATTCATCTTTTTTATGAACTCACAAATTTACAGGGTGCAACAGTTGCAATAAGCTTTTTGTATTACTTCTTTGCACCGATAATATTTAAAGCTACGGGACTTGTAAGCCTTGACTCATGGCTCGGAAGACTTGCCGATTGGTTCACAAGGCTCTCGCCGCTTGAATACGGTCCGGTTTTTGATAATTTATTTCAAATAGGTTTAAATCCGTTCAGTGAAAAATGGTTCGGAATAATGATATTTGTAAATATTATTTTAGCAACGGCAATAAGATATTTAGTTATTAAAAGGAAAAGATACTAGGGGCAAATATGAATTTCAATGAAGATAGGCCTATCTTTCTTCAGTTGGCTGAAATATTTATTCAAGAACTCGTTTCGGGAGAGATTAAGAAATCGGACAAACTTCCGTCGGTTCGCGAAATAGCAAAGACATATAAAGTGAACCCAAACACTGTGACAAGATCTATCGACGAACTTGTGGGGACCGGTCTTTTCGAAGTGAAAAGAGGAATGGGGACATATGTCATAGACGATGAAGCCAAGATTAGAGAAAAAAGGCGTTCATATATAAAAAAGAGGGTTGAAAACACCTTGGAAGAATTTCAAAATTTGGGAATTGATAAAAATGAATTTGTAAAATTGATAATGGAGAATGACAATGGCGACAATAGTGACAGTAGATAATCTGACGAAGAAATACGGAAGAAAGATCGCTTTGGACAACATAAGCTTCAAGCTCGAAGAAGGAAAAGTTTTGGGGCTATTGGGTCCGAACGGAAGCGGAAAAACAACGCTTATAAAAATACTTTCCGCATTTCATCAAATAACATCGGGAAGAGTTGAAATTTGCGGTAAAAAACCCGGGGTAGAGACAAAAAGTATGGTCTCATACTTACCGGACAGAAATTTTTTGCCGAAATGGATGAAAATAAAAGACGCAAAAGAATATTACAACGATTTCTTCTATAATTTTAACGCTCAAACTTTTGGAGAAATGCTGGAGGTAATGAAACTTAGTGAAGATATGAAAGTTAAGGAACTTTCAAAAGGAATGCAGGAGAAACTGAACCTTTCGTTGACACTTTCAAGGGATGCGAGCTTGTATCTATTGGATGAACCGATTGGAGGAGTTGACCCTGTAGCAAGAGATATGATACTAAATTCTATTATAGACAAAGCCTTTCAAAATAAAACACTCATTGTTTCGACGCAGCTCGTAAGAGATATTGAGTCGATATTTGATGAGGTTATGATTATGAACGAAGGAAAGATTCTTGCTCATGAAACGGTGGACAATTTGAGAATGGAAAAATCTATGAGTGTAGAAGAGTTTTTCAAGGATTGCTTCGGAGGTGTGACATGCTAAAATTTATTAAATACGACATCAAGGGAAGTTTGAAAACACTTTTGGGATTTCTTTTCGGAGGATTAATTGCTTCAATTATAGTTCAGTTAACACTTAATACAAAAACTCTTGAATATCGGATTAACACATCGACAGCTTACTATTTAAAAGATGTAATAGTCGGAGCGGGAATTTTAGTTGCGGTTGTAACTGTAATATCGTTTATAGTGTATGCAATAAATTCGTTCAACAGGGAGATAAACTCGGAGACGGGATATCTCACTTTCCAAACACCTGAAAAAATGTGGAAAATGGTGGCATCTAAACTAATTGTTATGGGGGTATGGTCTTTTATTTATCTTATTGTTGGAATATATTTTAACATTCTCCTTTCAATTATAATAGAAGGTGCAACGACGAGTGCAAATTTTGATTATTCGGAAGTTATAGGTAATGAACTTTTCTATATATTTATATCTGATATAGTAATGACTCTTTCGCTTATTTATCTATCCCTCTCTATATCAAAAACAACTATAAAATACAAAAAACTTAATTGGATGTGGATAGTGATTTTAATCCTTCTTATAGTCGCATATTCGTATATTAAATCGTATATATTTTCTCTTAGAATTAGAGAACTTTTGCCGGGGCAGGCTCTTCTATATTATCCTTTAGGTGTAGAATTAAGAGATGGGGATCAAATATACTATGTGTTGATGAACTTAATATTTACAGTAGTAAATGTTTATTTAACCGGGTTAATATTAGATAAAAAAATAAATTTATAGATATAAAAGCTTCGATATTTCACATCGGAGCTCTTTACATATATTATACTTTTGAATAATATTAATTTTACAATTTGTTTTAAATGCACATAATATAAATATATATGAAATATAAACGCGTTTATCTTAAAATAATTACAAAAAAATAAAAAAAATTAGTAATACTATTGTAATAATTAGAAGTTTATGGTATAATTTTTCGTAGGTGGAGAAGATGAACTATAATAGAATTGAGAAACACTATCAAAACCGTTTTCGATAATTAACTTTAATACACTAATATTGAGCACGATAATCGCAAATGGAAATTGATGTAACTCTTTTGTATTATTTTTCGTTTTTACAAAAACCGCTAAATTACATAGTTATAGCCGCTATACTTATGCTGATATTGAGATTTAAATTTGATTTAACATAAACTCTTTACAAAAAAGTAACGATGTGGTATAATGTATGTAGTGGTAAATATCCACAGAATAAAGGGCTAAGCCCAAAAAACAAGGAGGATATATGTCAAAAAGACTAATCGCAATCTTAGTAGCAGTATTCATGGCTCTAACATTCTTTGCTGGATGTAAAAAGGACAATGCACCAACAGACGAAAAGAAGCCGGATGAAACGACTACAACTGATGAAACAAAAGACACAGAAGACGAAACAACAGATACAACAGAACCTGCTGATGAAACAACTGATGCAAACAAAGGTGAAGTTGTATTCAGAATGACAGGTGGTAAAATCAAAACTTTGAATCCACACCTTTCAGAAACATCTGCAGAAGGAGATGTTTTAACATTAGTTCTCGGAAATATGCTTGAATTAACATATAACGAAGAAAAAGGTACATTTGATTTTACTCCAAACTTAGCTGTTGATCTTCCTGAAAAGAACGAAGACGGAACAGTATGGACATGGAAACTCCGTGAAGACCTACAATGGCCTGACGGAACACCGATCACTGCTGAAGATTTCATCTACTCATGGAAAATGCTTCTTGATCCTAAGCTCAAGAACTTCCGTGGACCTGAAGCTTTCTTCACAGGAGACCTCAGTGTTGTAAACGCAAAGAAATACTGGACAGGTTTTGCTGAAGATAATATTAAACTTCAAGCTCAACAAGAAGAAGAAAAAGCTCTTGAAGAACTTAACAAAGAAATCGAAGGCATGGCTGACGGCGACGAAAAGACAAAGAAACAAGAAGAATACGACAAACGTATGGAAGAACTCGATGCTCACAGAATTTCTGTTGACGAAGAAGACTTGGCAGAAGGCGGAGCTAAATGGGAAGACGTCGGTTTTAAAGCTGTTGACGACTATACAATCGAAATTACTCTTGATTACGCAATTCCTGAAGTAAACTTCTGGTTAGCATTCGTTGGCGGTTCATCAAACTCTCCTGTAAGAAAAGACTTATATGAAGGCGGAATGAACGCTGACAAGACTGAAACAGACTATGGTACAGAAATTTCTAAGATCGACTTTACAGGACCTTACCTCCTAACAGAATGGGTAAGAGACCAATACAGATCATATGAAAGAAATGAAAAATCTCCTTTGAGAGACATTTACACACCGGAAAAAATCACTGAAAGAGTTGTTGAAGACGACAACACTGCACTTCAATTGTTTGAAAACAATGAAACAGATACAGTTGGTTTAAGAGGTGCTAACTACGATAAGTATGAAGAAGACCCACGTTTGGTATTCTCAAAATCAGACTCTGTATGGCAAATGTTCATCAACATGACAGCTACAGATCCTGAAAAAGCATTCTTAACAGATATTAACTTCAGAAAAGCTATGTACTGGGGTATGGACAGACAATCTCTTGCAAAAGACATTTACAAGACAGCTATACCACAACCATGTATCATTGCTGACACAAGAACAGTTGACCCACTTAAAGGTATCACATTCCGTGAAACTGAAGTAGGTAAGGCAAACTATCCTGAAAATGACGGATATGATCCGGAAAAAGCTAAAGAATTCTTCGACAAAGCATATGAAAAATTCGGCAAACAAATGGTTGTTGACATCATGTACTTTGATAACTCTGACCAAATGAAGGGCATGGCAGAATTCCTTGAACAAGAATATGAAAACATGTTCGGAGCAGACAGAATTGATGTTAAGTTGAGAGCAGTTCCATGGAACAACGCTTACGACAACATGCAAAACGGAGACTACGACATGGGATTCGGCGCTTGGACAGGCGGAATCTTCAATCCATGGGGTGGTATGGAAGTTTATACACAAACATTCGGTATCAAATGTGACCAATTCAGATCAGATGAATTCGACGAATTATACAGAAGAACAAACAAGGGCGACTTAATCTTCAAACCACAAGAAAGACTTGAAGCACTTGGAGAAATGGAAAAAATGTTGTTAGACAACGTTCCAATGGTTCCAATGTATCAAACAGAAACCGCACGTCTATATCAAGACAGAATTCACCTTCTAACAAGAGAATGGGTAATTGGTGTCGGTTTTGCTCCAATGCAAGCAGAAATCGATCCGCTTCAATAATAAAATATAATTCGACAAAGAGGGGTACGGCCCCTCTTTGTCCAAATTATGCTCAGAAAGGAGAAAGACAATGGCAAGATATATCGCTAAAAGACTTGTCTTGATGGCTATAACCTTATTTTTAATTATAACTATAAGCTTTTTTGTTATGCACAGTATGCCGGGTAACTTTATTCAAAATAACAAATTACCTGCGGACGTAAAAAAAGCCATGCTTGACAAGTATCACTTAAACGACCCGTTAACAACACAATATGGATATTTTATTAGAGACTTCGCAAAGGGAGACTTTGGTATTTCATTGGTTATCCAACCAAAAGTTCCGGTAAATGAAGTATTAGCTACAAAAATTCCGGTATCAATGCAATTAAATATATTCTCTCTTATTTTCACAATGCCTATAGCTATGATACTTGGTATCTGGGCAGCTATAAGAAAAAATAAGATAGATGACCAAATTATTTCTATTTTAATTATTCTATTTATATCTGTTCCAAGTTTTGTTTATGCATCACTTATGCAATATTACTTAGCATTCAAACTTGGTTGGTTCCCGATCATCACAGAGGTTGGTACAAAATTAACGTGGTCAAAATTCTATTCAATGATTTTACCTATTTTAGCACTTTCCTTCGGTTCAATTGCGGGTGTTGCAAGATATACAAGAGCTGAACTTACAGAAGCACTTAACTCAGAATACATGCTACTTGCTAAATCAAAAGGTTTGAGTCAAGTTCAAGCAACAGTTCGCCACGCTCTCAGAAACTCATTTATTCCACTTGCAAATATTATAATTCCGATGTTCTTACAAATCATGGGCGGTTCTTTAGTTATTGAAAGAATTTTCTCGATTCCGGGCATGGGTAATATTATGGTTGACGCTATCAACGCTTACGACTTTCCGTTGGCAATCGGCGTATTATTCTGGTTCTCATTATTATCGCTTGTAACAATTCTTATTGTTGACTTGAGCTATGGTATTATTGACCCTAGAATCAGATTAGGAGGTAGAGATTAATGTCAGAAAAAAACACAACTCCAAATCTAAATAGTATTCCAAAGGAAAAATTTGAATTTGTTCAAATCGATACAAGACTCCACGACGAAGTAATTCAAGGAGAAGCAATCGGTTTCTTCAAAGACGCAATGATCAGATTCAGAAAAAACAAAGCTGCTCTTGTCAGCTTTATCATCATAGCAATCCTCACATTCATGGCTATCTTTGGACCGTCAATGAGTAAGTATGGATTTGCTGATCAAAATGTTAAATTACAAAATATGCCTCCGAGAGTATCATGGCTAAGCGGCCTTTCACTCTTCTCAGGCACAAGTACAAAAGAAGTTAGAACAGACAATATCGAAAAGAAGTACAAAGATGCTTATATCGGAACTATTTCAACACGTGTTGTAAAAGGAACAGAAATGTCCAAAATCAAATTGGACCCGTATAAACAAAACGACGCAACAGATGTATATTATTGGTTCGGTTCCGACAACCTCGGTCGTGACCTATGGACAAGACTTTGGAGAGGTCTTAGAGTTTCATTCTTGATTTCTCTTATTGCTATGGCTGTTAATATTTTGATCGGTATCATCTACGGTGCTATTTCAGGATACTACGGCGGATGGATTGACCTTTTGATGCAACGTTTCATCGAAGTTATCGGTGGTGTTCCATACTTGGTTATCGTTATCTTATTCGTATTCTACTACGGTCCTGGTATCATTCCTATTGCACTTGCTATGTGTATGACAGGATGGATCGGAATGAGCCGTATGATTCGTGCTCAGTTCTTGAAATATAAAGAAATGGAATATGTTCTCGCATCAAGAACACTTGGTGCTTCCGATAGAACTCTTATCTTCAGACACATTTTACCTAATGCTGCAGGTATTATCATTACAATGTCCGCTCTTGAAATTCCGGGTGCAATTTTCGGGGAATCATTCCTTGCATATATCGGACTCGGTATCCAAGCTCCAGAACCTTCAATCGGGGTTCTGTTGGCAGACGGACAAAAAGTATTGCTTCAATATCCGCACTTAACCATTTTCCCTGCATTTGTTATCTCAATCATGATGATTGCGTTCAACTTGATGGGTAACGGTTTAAGAGACGCATTTGACCCAACATTACGTGGTATAGAATAGGAGGTAAAAAATGGCTGAAAATAAATTACTTGAAGTAAAAGATTTATATGTAACATTCAACACCTATTCAGGAAAAGTTCACGCTGTACGCGGAGTTAATTTTGAAGTCAACAGCGGGGAAACACTTGCTATCGTTGGTGAATCAGGCTCCGGTAAATCCGTTACTGCTCGTGCGGTTATGGGTATTCTTGCAAAGAATGCCAATATCGAACACGGAGAAGTTTTATACAAAGGTGTTGACTTATTAAAATTGCCTGAAAAGGAAATGGCAAAGTATCGTGGAGACGAACTTGCTATGATCTTCCAAGACCCGCTATCATCTCTTGACCCTGTTATGAGAATAGGTAAACAAATTACCGAAGCTGCAGTCTTGAAGAAAAATACAACAAAGGAAGAAGCAAAAGCTAAGGCGCTCAGCCTTATGAAGGCTGTAGGTATCCCTGAGCCGGAAGTGAGATATACTCAATTTCCTTTCCAATTCTCAGGAGGTATGAGACAAAGAATTGTTATCGCAACAGCTCTTGCATGTGACCCTGAGCTTCTTATCTGCGACGAACCGACAACCGCTCTTGACGTTACAGTTCAAGCAAAGATTCTTGAACTTATAAAACAAATTCAAGATGAAAGAAATATCGGTGTTATTTTCATCACACATGACCTCGGTGTTGTTGCACACTTGGCAGACAAGGTTGCAGTTATGTATGCCGGAAAAGTTGTAGAATATGGTACTGTTTATGAAATTTATGAAAAACCTAGACATCCATACACTATGGCACTTCTAGCAGCTATGCCTGACCTTGAAACAGACTCCAACTATGAATTGTACACAATTCCGGGAGCTCCACCAAATATGTTATATCCACCTGTTGGAGATGCTTTTGCACCGAGAAACCAATTCGCTATGCAAATAGACCTTGAACAACAACCGCCGTTCTTTGATGTTTCGGAAACTCACAGAGCAGCAACATGGTTATTGCACCCGGATGCTCCGGATGTAGAACTCGATGCGTTTAAGAACAAGGTAAAGAGCTTCTCGAACCAAACGGTTTCTAAATATCACCACACAGAAAAGGAAGAACCGCTATTAAGTGTTAGAAATCTTAAACAACACTTCACAAGTGGACGTGGAAAGAATAAAATCGTCGTTAAAGCAGTCGATAATGTTTCTTTCGACATTTATAGAGGCGAAAGCTTCGGACTTGTTGGAGAATCAGGATGTGGTAAGACAACAACAGGTCGTACAATCATCAGACTTTACAAACCTACAGACGGAGAAATTATATACAAGGGCAAAGATATTGCCGGTAAACTTACAAAAGAAGAAGCAAGAGAAGTTCACCAATCAATTTCTATGATTTTCCAAGACCCTATCGCTTCAATCAACCCGAGAATGACAGTTAAGGAAATTATCGGCGAAGGTCTTAGAATCAACAATCTAGTTAAGAGTGAAGAAGAACTTGAAAAACTTGTATATCAAATGCTTGAAACAGTTGGTTTAACAAAGGAACACGCAAACAGATATCCGCACGAATTCTCAGGTGGACAAAGACAAAGAATCGGTGTAGCTAGAGCGCTCATTACAAATCCTGACTTTGTTATCGCTGACGAACCGGTTTCTGCACTTGACGTTTCTATCCAAGCTCAAGTATTGAATCTTTTGAACTCGATAAAGAGAAAACTTGGTTTGACAGTTATGTTTATCGCACATGACTTGTCAGTTGTTAAATACTTCTCCGACAGAATCGGGGTTATGTATTATGGTAAGTTGGTTGAATTAGCAGATGCTGAAGAATTATACAGAAATCCAATTCACCCATATACAAAGGCATTGTTATCCGCAATTCCTATTCCGGACCCTAGAATTGAAAAAGGACGTAAGCACTTGGTTTATGACCCTTCAATTCATGATTATTCACAAGATAAGCCGACTATGGTTGAAATTAAGCCAGGTCACTTCATTTTCTGCAACAAGAAAGAACTTGAAGAATACAAAAAAAGCTTACAATAAAAATAATATAAAATAAGGGGGCATCTCGCGTACTTCTACAAAGTTCATTGATATTTATGATATTTGTGGCTACGTGAATGCCCTTTAAATTTTTTAGAGGTGTATATGAAGGTAAATAAAATTTTTAAATTTCTTGCACTGGCTTTTATAATACTTTTTGTAGTTTCTATTTTTGCAATCGAGATCCTTTATGAAGGAGGAGACGTTAATCGTCTTTCTGATAAGGAATTAACTCCTGAAATGGTTTCGAAAATTGCTCGATATTCAACTATATATGAGTATTTAATAGTTTTTCTATTTGCACTTTTGGGATATGCGTTTGTAAGTACATTCAAACTTTTGACAAGTCCACTGGTTGGTGGAAAAGTTTACAAAGTTGTACTTTCTGTAGTTTTATATATTTCATGCATAATAATTTCCATAAGAGGATATTCGGTTATAATCAATTCTGACTTTTTATTAAATTTCAGCGGAAAAATTACCGAGCATGCATATAAGACAGTATGGCCACATGTCTCGATTTTAATTATGTTAATTTGTGCAAAGGCTGTTGAAAGATCGATTAAAAAAGACATCAGCATGCTTTATGAAAATGTAAGAAATACAAAAAACAGATACAATAATTATGATGAACTCAAGGATATTTTGGGGGAACATTCGAAAAAGTTATAAATAGAATTTTATTTTAATTATATTTCAAATTATTTTATGAATAAGACTATATTGATTTTATAAATCGTATTAATATTTAAATTTAAAGGCAAATAACTGTTTTTAAAAATCATTTATAGTTGACTGAAGTTTAGATATAGTATTTTTTTACCTTAATTTTTAATTAGTTAAATCATTAAAAACAGTACAATAATATATTTATAAAATTATAGGATTATAAATAAGAAATCAATAAGCGAATTTATAATTAAAATATTATTTTAAGACAATAGTTAAGGAGCTTTATTATTATGAGATTTTTATTAGAATATGTGGTGGGATATGATAAATTATAATACTTCTAAACCTATCGAACCGCCTAAAAAGATATTTTCTTATCAAGCATTATATTTTATTTTTTCTTTACTTGCAATTCTATATATGGTAAACGAAATTGTAGTTTTTGATTTAGTTGTTTCCGGATACATAAAATCGGGAGCAACTAATTTTGGTGCAGACGACAATACTATTTATTTGATATTAAGTATGATATCAAGAATTTCAATTCCGCTTGGAGCTTTTCTTGTGTTTTTAAGTGCGCGTAGAGCAGATAAAAAGTTTATTTTAAATTTAACTGTAGTAACTGTTTTATTTGAAATAATATATGATTTATATTCTTTTGATAAGTTTATAGATATAAAATTTCAAAGTCCGTTATTTGCAATTTTACTCGGCGCATTTTTCACAATTGCTTGGCAGTATTTTGATTTTAAAAAGATTATGAGACTTCCTTTAGCTGCGCTATATATATTCATATCAATAAATATAGGTGTGGATTATGGCTTCATTATAGGAATTTTATTTATCATTCTTAATTATCTCGAGCCGAATAGAAAGGGGCAGGCACTTTTTAGTTTTGCTATTTGTATTCCGGGAGCAAGTATGGTTGTTGCGCCAATTTTTTATTATTTTTATGATGAAAACAACAATAGAAAGAACTACAACAGTTCTTTAAATTTTATTTTTCCTATAATCGCTTTATTGTTGTGGCGATTAAGAATATTAATTTTGAGATAGGAGATTTTTATGGAAATTCAAAATTATGTCGATAAGACGCTATTAGGATGGATTTATTACAATGAGAATTATACTCATGGGGAAAATTCAAATGCTATTAACAGAGTATGTTATGTATATCCGTGCTATATTTTAGTTGATGATGAGACGGTTGTGCCGATTGATCCGGCGGATTTTCCGATGCTTGGAAGTTTTGAGGTTAGAATTCAGGGAGGCTTTTCGGCGGAGGATGTGGTTGACAAACTTTCACATCTTGTAAAGGCGAGACTTAATATTATTCCGGAAGAAGATACGGACCAACAAAACAATCACTACAGATTAAAGTTTAACCCGACTTACAGCGAAGAAATAAGCGAAGTATGGCTTGAAGGTTTTAAGGACAGCAATTTTTATCAAGTTGTCAAAACAGACCTTTCAATTGAAGATATATTAAAAAGAAAATCAATAGATTATTTTTTAGATAATATTTATACAAAATATATTGTTGTAAAAAACAAAGAGGGCTATTTCGGTCCGTTTGATTATTATGTTGAAAACAATCAAATTAAATTATTTGCAACTGACAAATTTGACTATCATATTTTAAAACCGAATCCTGCAATCATTTCAAAGGAAGTTTTAAGAGTAGGGGACAGAGCAGACAACGGGGTGGATTTAGTTATGGCAAAATCCATGTCGGATTCGGCGGATTTAAAGGATTCATATGACTTTATAAATGATACTACTCTCTTGGATAAGATTCTCGCGATTTTTGAAGAGAGAAAAATGACGGATAGAAATCAGATTAAAGAGTTAAAAAAGCTATTACTCACGCAAATCGACCCTGAAAAATATCCGAATATTACAGAAACACGTTTGATAAAACTGAAGGAACTGATTAGAACTTCGGAATATCAAGACGATTTTCTCTCGAAGATTTCTTTTTATCTTATGGAAGATGAAGAAAATCAAGATTTTGTTTTAAGAAAGATTTTGGATACCAGATTTGACGAGCTTGAAGAACGCTCTACAAGATTTATTGAAGTGAGAGAAAGACTTGATGAGTTAAATAGAGAGAAATCAAATCTGGAAAGCACTTTGGAAACTATAAGAAACGAAGTTTCCGATGCGAGAAGTTTTATTTTAAAAGAAAATGAAGAACTTTCAAATAAATTAAATGAAGAGATTGAAAAGCTGCAAAATAAGCGTGATGAGCTTGATGCGGAAATAAAAGCGCTGATTGGAATCTATGACCTTGCGTCCGTCGATTCTACTTTAAAGAACGATATCAGTGCAAGAGAAGAGCAAATAGATGAACTCTCACAAACTCGCGACGGTATCTTAAAAGAGCTTAGAGACGGCATTGACGAGTTTCAAAACACAGGACGAGTGATTGGTCTTGCACTTAAGGAAAAAGGCTTTAATGATATCCTTATGACCGTTAGAGGCACAAAGAATTTTGAATACAGACCTTATGAATGTGTTTCATATGCAGATTTTGATTCGAAAGATGAAATAGTAGACTATGTATTATATAGAATGAATAAGGTTTACAATCACAGAATTTCAAGAAACGGTGTTATAAATCTTTTGGTACTTTTTGCACAAAATTTCATTGTGAACTTCGACGGAAAAACCGGAAGCGGAAAAACTTCGAGGGCGACGGCGTTTTTAAATGCAATCGGATTAAATTCGCAAAACAATCGTTTTGTTCGTGTAAATGTTGACCCTGATGTCAGATCGGTTAGAGATTTGGTAGGCTTCTACAACCCGAACACCGGTGAAATTGTAAAGAATAACAGAAGGCTTTATGATTTGTTTGAAATGATGGAAAAAGATGCTGAAAATGTTATGTCGTGCGTGCTTTTTGACAATGTGAACTCTTCTATTCCGGAGCACTATCTCTCAGGTTTTATAGATAAAAAGATTGATGAGACTATGAATATTAGTTTAGGCGGCGGAAGAGAATTTGAAATAAAACCGAGTTTGAGAATTCTCACAACTATCACGGATGACCACACGGGTTTCATATTGTCCGACAGATTCTATGACAATTCCGCAACGTCGACACAAAATTACGACGGTAGAAGCGTATATAAATTAAATAATTTGGAAATCGAAGATATGGGAGCCGTTTCATACAACGATTTAATGCGATTTGACGAAAGAAAATCTTTTCCAAATGATTTTGAAATAAAATTCAATTCGCTCATGTCAATTTTTAGAAAGAACGGAGCATATATTTCATCCAGGTCGGAAGAAAAGGCGAGAAATTATATTGAATCAGTTCACGATATGATGGATCTTTCGTCACCTATGCAAAAATTCCTTCCTATTGAACTTGCGATAAGTCAATTTATTTTACCGAATTTAAATCTCGACAAGATGAACGATAGATTTTTCTCAGGCATTTTAAACGAGCTGAAAAATATGCAACTATTGGAAAGCAGATTCAAGGATATAAAGGCTACAAAAGACAGAATAGATATTGAAAGCCGACTTGACTTTTAGGAGGTGATACTATTAAAAGTTACCTCGTACTGCACTGCATTTATCCAAAAAACGATTTGGTAATCGATATGGATGAAGAGAAGAAGTCCTCTTTTTTGAAGGGCTGTGTTTTTGAAAACGGTTTATATAGTATCGATTACATCACATATACCGACAAAGAGATTGCCGAAGGTATTCTTTTTGTAGATTCGGAGCCGATTGGGGAAATAGAGTTTGTAAAAAAACAGGACAGCAGATATGAATACAGATTTTTATTTCAGACGCCGGCGGGCGGTCGAGTTCGGTCGTATCCATTTTTGATGCTCATTGATTCGATTAGGATGAATCTTTTTATCAGATTCGAAGATGATGAAGAGATGAATCTTCAATCCGAAAGAATTCTCGTTACGACTAAAAACGACACCGACAGAGAAAATCTTAATGATATGATTTATTATATCGCTTCCGATAAGGGGCTATACAGAGAAATAAATTCGGAGAGCTCAGAGTCAGGACTCATTGTGAGCAGCATAAATAATTATTTCGACAGAGTTTTTATGGCGGTTCAAAAATATAAATCTTATTTCTTTCCTCAAAACAGCTCTATGGGTTTAAGTGCATCGAAAACAACCAGACAGGGGCGTGTAAATTTTCTTACAAAAAGAGAAAATATGGAGCCAGGCTCGGACGAAGAAAGAGTACAACTGATAAGATTTTTGAATATGCTTTATAATGATGCATCAAATATTTTAAAGGAGTTTGAAGATATTCTTTTAAAAAACACAAAAAGATTTCGCGATTTAAAGAAAAATATTCCGAGCGGATTTTCGGCTCCTGTAATAACGACTCAAGAGCTAAGAATAAAAAAAGGCTTCAAAGAATACAATAAACTTAGGAGAAATATTGCGAAGTTAAGAAGGCTTCTTGAGATTATGGGCTCTTTTAACAGACGCGTTCCAAAGGATTCTTTCAGACCCAAGAAAAATTTTAAAATTAAAGAAATAAATGACTTGATTTTTATATGGCAAAAAAATAGAAATATGGGTCTTTCATATCAAAAATTTTTTTATAACATTGAATCCCTTGACAAGCTCTATGAATACTACTGTCTTGCAAGGCTGCTAAATTTTATAGACTCAAACGGCTATTTGCCGGACAGGGAAAGGGACATTAACTACAATTACAAGACGGCAAATGAGCTTTTTGAAAATGAAGAGTTTTTGTATAATACATTTTATAGAAAAAGAGATGATTTGAAACTTACGCTTTATTTTCAACCGGTTATATACGGCGACCGCTACGAAAACGAAATCGGACTTTTGAGAACGAGCGGTTGCGATGTGATGTACACGCCGTATAACAAGACCGGGAACTACTATAGCCCTGACTTTGTTCTAAAAATAAGCGGAAAAAAAGATGCTTATTTGATTTTGGATTCAAAGTTTCAAACCAGAAATACAATTTTAAAAGGACATATGGAAGAGGTTATAAGTAAATATTTCATTCAAATAAGAGATGAGAACTTTGAAAGAAGCCAATATGTATATATTTTGCAGGGAAGAACGGACGAATGCTTAAATATGCTTTGGAATTACGAAAATAATGAATCACTCCGAAAAAAAGATATTTCAACTTTTGGAATTATACAATTTTCTCCTGATGTAAAAATGAATATTTATTTTGAAGATATACTTGCAAAGCTTGAAAGCGTAGCAAGGGACAAATAAAAAGAGCTGCACATAATAATTGTGCGGCTCTTTTTTCGTCTATATAAATACAACTTTTTCAGTTCTTTCTTTTTCTTTTGGAGTTTCGTCGCTGTATCCGAGTGCCAACATTCCGTACGAGATATGATCTTCAGGGATTTTAAATTCATTTAAAACCTTTCTTACGATTTCGCTGTTGTTTTCTCGAAGTTGATTTATCCAGACGGCACCGATTCCGAGAGCGTGGCTTGCGAGATACATATTTTCCATTGCGGTTGAGGTGTCGGCGTCGCCGAGTCTCAAATCTTTTGGCACCGTGACGATTATTAGCGCCTTTGCATCGTAAATTCTGTAGTTTTGAAGTTCGAGGGAATCGCCGATTGCCTTTGCGAGTTTTTGAATGTCTTCTTCTTTTGTAAGGACGGTGAAAAGCCTTTGTTGTTTGTTCATGCCCGTAGGAGATGCTTTTCCGCACTCTACGATTTTCTCAAGAGCTTCTCTTGGGAGCTCTTTGTCCTTAAATTTTCTTGTGCTTCTTCTGGTTAAAAGATTTTCGATTGCATCCATTAAAATTGTTCTCCTTAAGTAGATATCCGCCCTCCAAAATGAAGAGCGGATAATAAATTTATAGTTATGCCATAAAAGCTTTATAAGCTTTGTAGCACATATATGTGTCGGCTTTACTTGTAACTTCCATAGGTGCGTGCATGCATAGAACAGCAGGTCCGCAGTCTACAACTTCAGCGCCGTATTTTGCAAGTAGAAGAGCAATTGTTCCTCCGCCACCCTTGTCAACGGCTCCGAGTTCTCCTGTTTGCCAGGTGACATTGCTATCGTCAAAACATTTTCTGACTTCTTGTAGGAATTCAGCGTTTGCGTCTGATGAGCCGCCTTTTCCGCCTGAGCCTGAATATTTTGAAACTACGATTCCGCATCCTATATATGCGGTGTTTTGTGCTTCAACAGCATCTGCGAAGTCAGGGTCATAACCAACTGTTACGTCAGCTGAAAGAACTTTTGAATTTTTAAGAGTTCTGTTTACGTCAAGAGCGGAATAGTTTCCTTCCAAGTTTACGAGTTCGTGAACGAGGTTTTCCCAGAAATATGAAGCCATACCTGTATTTCCCATTGAACCGATTTCTTCTTTGTCCATGAATAGACCGAGAGCAGTTTTTTCAGGATTTTCAACTTCGAAGATTGCGCGCATTGTTGCGTATGCACAAACTCTGTCATCTTGTCCGTATGCGATAACCATACTTCTGTCGAGACCTAAATCTCTCGATTTGCAAGCAGGAACAACTTCGAGTTCAGCGATTTGGAAATCTTCTTCTTCGAAATTGTATTTTTCTTTAATAAGCTTTAAAATATTTTCTTTTACAGCATCTTTTTCCTTGTCTTTAAGAGGAATTGAGCCGAAAAGAACATTAAGTTGTTCGCCTGTAATTGCTTCGCGCATAGGTTTTGATTGTTGGTCGCGTGAAAGGTGAATCAAAAGGTCGGTTACTGTGAAAACAGGATCGTTTATATCGTCTCCGATTGCAATTTCGATTCTTTCACCGTCTTTATTGTAAACAACTCCGTGAATAGCGAGTGGAATTGTTGTATATTGATATTTTTTAACTCCGCCGTAATAGTGAGTTTTAAGTTTTACAAGTCCCTTGTTTTCATAGAGCGGATTCGGTTTTAGGTCAAGTCTCGGGGAGTCAATGTGTGCTCCGACAATTTGAAGACCTTCACTCAAAGGCTTTGAGCCGTAAACGATAAGAGCAACTGATTTGTTCTTGTGGTTTACAAAATATTTTCCACCTTTTTCAAGTTTACCTTCGGATTTAATCACTTCTTCAAGGTCCTTGAAACCGTTTTCTTTTGCTCTTTTGATAATTTCTTGATTTGCAAGTCTTTCTGTTCTTGCGATGTCCAAGAATTTTTTGTAGTCATCGTTGTAGTCAAAAACTTCTTTTGTTTCAGCTTCATCGAGCTTTAACCATGTATTTTTTCTAACCATAAAAAATCTCCTTTCTTTTCTATAATACTATTATAACAGATTCTGAAAATAATGTCATCTTTATGGGTATAACATAAGGGAGGTGTTTAATTTGTTATTAAAAAATGTTAAAGTTATAGATCCTGCTTCGGAGAAAGATTTCGAAGGGGATGTACTGATAAAAAACGGATATATAGAAAAAGTTCTTGAGGGAAATTTGGACTGTGATTCAAATGAGGAGGTTTTTGATTTAAGCGGAAAAATTCTTGCACCTTCATTTTTTGATACACATGTTCATTTCAGAGATTTCGAAGAATCGGACAAGGAAACATATGAAACCGGTGCGCACGCTGCGCTAAGAGGCGGATATACTCATGTTTGTGCAATGGCAAACTCTAAACCTCCGATTGATTCCGTCTCAAAATACGAAGAAGTTCAGGAAAAGATAAAAAATATTCCCATAGATATTTATCAAGCGGTAAATATGACAATCGGTATGAAGGGTGAGAATTTGACGGACTTCGAGAGTCTGAAAAAAATCGGAGTCAAATGTATTACCGATGACGGTTTTCCGATTGTACGGGAAGATATCATGATTGAAGCGCTGAAGCTGTCTCAAGAATACGGATTTATTTTGAGTCTTCACGAAGAGGACCCCAGTTTTATAGAACATCCGGGATATGACGACACGGCAAACAGAAAAGCGGAAATCTCAATTATAGAAAGAGATTTGAAGCTTTTGGAAAAATATGGCGGACATATAAATATTCAACATCTCTCGAGTAAAGAAAGCGTTGAACTTTTAAGGGATGCAAAAAAAAGCGGATTGAAACTTACGTGCGAGGTAACGCCGACTCATCTATTTTTTACAAAGGATATGGTCGAAAAGTACGGAACGCTTTTAAAGGTAAATCCGCCGGTGAGAACCGAAGAGGACAGAGTCGCTTTGATTGAGGGTCTAAAAGACGGCACAATCGATATGATAGCAACAGACCACGCTCCACACACTGCCGGGGATAAAAAACTCGGTGAGTTCAAGTCGAAGAGCGGACTTATATCGATTGAAACGGCATTTTCAGTTGCAATGGAAAAAATATATCACGAAAAAATAATGTCGATGAGGGAAATTATAAGATGCTTGTCGACAAACCCACGTGCACTCTTTGGAATAAAATCCCCGATTGCTACGGGTGAAAGGGCGGATTTGGTCGTGCTTGACAAAGGTGCGGAATATATTTATGACCATTCATACAGCAAGTCCAATAATACACCGCTTTTCGGCAGAAAGATGATTGGAAAAGTTTTGATGACAATAAAGGATGGAAAAGTTCTTTATAACGATTTGAAGGAGGGAACAAGTGAAGATAGGTTTAATTGTTAATCCGATGGCGGGCATCGGCGGATCTGCGGCGCTTAAAGGAAGTGACGGCAAGGAAATTCAAAAGCTTGCACTCGAGCGTGGAGCGAAGCCGAAGGCAAATGATCGCGCAAGGGAAGTGTTTGAAATCTTAAAAAGTGAAAACAGTCTCCCTGAAATTGTTTCGGCTCCGGGAGTTATGGGAGCGGAAATGCTCGAGAGCCTAGACATTTCTCATAAAGTAGTCGGACATATAAAAAATGAAACGACGGGCGAAGACACGACTGAAATTGCGAAAGAAATTTTAAAAGAGAATGTGGACCTTCTCGTTTTTGCAGGGGGAGACGGAACGGCAAGAAATATATATGACGCGGTAAAAGAAAATCTTCCGGTTGTGGGGATTCCTGCCGGGACAAAAATGCACTCGGCAGTTTTTGCAAACACGCCGAAATCCGCTGCGTTTCTAATAAACAGAATGATGGACGGACAAAAAGTCGACAAGATTTTAGAAGAGGTCATGGATATTGACGAAGAAGCGTTTAGAAAAGAAATTTTGAATGTAAAGCTCTACGGATATATGTATGTGCCATATGTTTCGAATTTGATGCAGGCGTTAAAGAGTCCGTCAACTGCCGGGGGACAAGCTGATATCGATACGATTTGTCACTGTGCCGTCGACAATATGGAAGAGGACGTGCTCTATTTTATAGGAACGGGCTCAACTCTAAAACCGATTGCGGAGATTTGCGGCTATGATGGTTCTCTTTTGGGAGTCGATGCGGTTTTAAATAAAAAACTTGTCGGGAAAGATTTATCGGAAAAGGAAATATTGGAACTCATTCAAAAATATGGAAAGAGCAAAATCATTGTCACGGTTATTGGTGGACAAGGTTATATATTCGGTCGCGGCAATCAACAGTTTTCACCTGAGGTAATAAAAAAAGTAGGAAAAGAAAATATAACGGTGCTTGCGACGAGAAAAAAATTAAATTCAATCCAAGGGCCTTTAAGAGTCGATACGGGAGACGAAGACGTAAATGATATGCTAAGAGGATATGTAAAAGTTTTAGTGGACTATGATTTCTACTCAATGAAAAAAGTTGAATAAATAAAAATAACTCTCAATCAATTCGATTGGGAGTTATTTTATGTCAAGATTCAAAACGTCTTTTAATTTTAGAGTTGAACCTTTTCTCTCTATATTAAGTGCATTTATAATCATTTTTGAAAGTTCGCCCCGCTTAATGCTGTCGCCGTCTTTTGCAGATACGCCTTCAGCAAGACCAAGCGAATCGGAAAGCGTTACGATTAAATCCGGATTCTTTGCCTCTTCTTCGTAGCCCAAAATTCTAAGCAGGATTGTTTCAAGCTGAAGAACTGTAACATCGTCGCCGACGCCGAATTTTGTCTCGGATTTTCCTTCCATAATTCCTTTTTCGGCAGCCCAGATAATGAACGGTCTGTAATAAGCTTTGCTGTCAACATCTTTAAATTCAAGCTTTCCTGTCATAGACTTTGCTCTTTTTTCCTCTGAATAAAGTCTTGCAATGATTATTACAAGATCCTGCCTTTGAAGAGTTTCGTCGAGCATCAAATCGCCCTTTGTATCGCCTTTCATAATATCAGCTTTTTCAAGAAGTTTCGCTTCGTTATAATATCTAGTTGGATAAGCTTTTACAGTTGAATTTATACATAATAAAATGACTAAAAACAAAGTAAAGAGCGAATTAAATATTCTCTTCAACTCAGTGAGCTCCTTTCAAGTTTATACAAAAACAATAAGTGCGTCCGCACCTACTTATATGATACTTTATATAGGGGCTTTTTTCAATAGAATTTGTATAAACGTCACGAAAATGTAATATAACGAAATTAATATTTCAATTGTGAAACATAAATGTAACACTCATGTGATTGACATTTCAATGTTTAAAGTGTACAATTATAGATAGATTCGAATGAATTTACTTAAGGAGGATGGAAATGAACAAGAAGATTACTAAATTTGCGGCTATAGCACTGGTTGTTTTAATGCTACCGGTTTCGACATTTGCCGCCAGTTTTAAAGATATCACAAATAAACATTGGGCAAAGACTTATATTGAACAATGTGCGGACCTTGGATTTATAAACGGATTCCCGGATGGAACTTTTAAACCGAATGCACCGATAAGATTTACGGAACTCGTTAAAATGTTGTCGAACTTTTTAAATGTATCCGAAGCTGATATGCAAGTTGCAGAAAGCACATATGGGGCGACTTTAAACAGTTTGAAACCGACGGCATGGGTAAGACCGTATCTTTTAAAATGTCTTTCAAAAGATGTAATAAGTGTGGATTTGCTAAATAATGCTGCTAAGAGCGGTTCGCCGTCTATGATAAAGGACAATGCACAATATCCGTTTTCAAGAAGCGACACGACAATGTTATTCTGTAGAGCCATGGGACTTGACCCGGTTCCTACAAATTTAACTTATAAAGATACAGAAAAGATTAAAACTTCTGTAATTCCTTATATTGGAGCACTTCAAAAAGTTGGAGTTTTAAATCCGCAAGGAGACGAAAACGGAAATTTCAGACCTACAGATCCACTTTCAAGAGCTGAAGTTGCAAAAATGCTATATGTTGCAAATTCATATATCCAAGCAAACGGAAACAAATTGAATAACAATCCGACACCGGTTCCTACAACACCGACAGCACCTTCAAATCTTGAAAATGTTATGGGTGTAGTAAAGTCAATGTTCGGAATGGGCAGCGGACAAAATTACATCTCAATAAATACTCCGAATAACGAACTTAAAGTTTATAACTTCCCGGCAAGTGCAAACGTTAAAGTTAACGGTAAAACAAGCAGCGCATCAAATGTTAAGGAAGGAATGGAAGCGGTTCTTACAATTTCAGGGGAAACTGTTTATTCGGGAGAATTTAAAGACGCTATAAAAAATATTGAAGGAACGATTAAAGAAATCAGAAGCAACAATTACGATGCAAAGATTGAATACAAGGAAAATAACAGCACAAAAACTATAACTCTCGACTTTAGAAACGCCGACATAAAACTCGACGGCAAGACTGCAAGATTTGATGAATTGAGAGAAGGATATGATGTAAAAGTAACTTATAGCGAAGACAAAGCAACAAAAGTTGAAGCTAAGAAAAATATTACATTTGCGGGATTCTTTGAAAAATTTGAATATGACTCAAGAAATAGAGAATACAGAGTTTATTATAGACCTGATTCAAATTCAAGCAGAAGTGAATATTATGTTTTAGACGACAATGTCTATATCAATAAATCAAACCGTAGCATAAGTGCAAGATCGTTAACATCAAGAAACGGAAACACTTATTTCACAAAAGGTCAACCTGTAAGCTTCGAGTTCTACAGAGGAAAAAATGATATTGTCACAGGAATCTACTACGATTTTGATGGCAATGTAAGAGACGGAAATATTTACGGATATATTTATAACGACGTAAGAAGAAATTACTCTACGATAGATATATCACCAAAACTATATAAAGATACTCGTAGAAGTGAATATATCTCAATAAACATCGATAGTTACACTGATGTTTATGCATACAATAGCAATAGAAGATTGGACTTAGTAAATCTAAGAAGAGATATGCTTGTTAATATAAAAATGAAAAACGGTGTAGCAACATCAATTGAAATTTTGAACAACACATATGACGGAATTCCGGCAGGAACATATGTTGGAGAATTGTATCAAATCTATTCTCGTGAAGGATATATAGATTTAGATACGTCTGTAAAAAGCAACTATTACTACAATTCTTATGACAATGCAAAGATTGAAAACGGTCCAAACCAAATTCCATTTGACGATTATAAAACAAAATTCTATTTGGATGGAAAAGCTATGTCAATCACTCAAATGATGCAAGCAATAGAAAATCGTTCATACAATGTTTACTTTGAAGCAGTTGTTAAGGTTGAATTGAAAGACGGCAAATATATTGCAACGGAAGTAAATGCTAAAACAACACCTTTTAACTATTAAACCAAAAGCCCTTCGGGGCTTTTTTTATTACATAGAATTCGGGTATAAATAAGATATGAACAAAAATTTTGAAATCAGATATTTAAAAAGAGCAATTTATATTTTAAACAAAATATATGAGTTGTCGGGATATGATGCATATTTGGTTGGAGGTGCGGTTCGAGATTTTCTTTTAAATCGAAGCACCTCTGATTTTGATGTTGCGATAAATGTAGAATCCGTTGACGTTTTTAAAGATAGATTTTTTAGAAATGAATTCAAATTTTTAAGATATGAAAAGAGTTATAAAGCTTTCAAGTTTATAGACAAAAAGACGGGGCTCAAGTTTGAATTTACGCCTATGCGTAAGGAGTTTTATGGAAAAGGGAATAAACCGAAAATAGTTTTCACGGACAGACCGGAGATTGATTACAAAAGGCGAGATTTTACGATTAATGCATTATATATGGATAGAAATGGAACAATTCTTGATTTTTCAAATGGTATTTCGGATTTATATAATGATAAACTTAGATTTATCGGTGATGCTGAGAAAAGAATTCACGAAGACCCAAAGAGAATTATTCGAGCGATTAAATTCTCCGAGTCTTTAAATTTGAAATTTGATAAAGAGACTTATAATGCTATAGATAAATATTTTTATTTGGTTAAAAATATAAATAAAGAATATAGATTTAAAAATTTTAAGAAATTTATTTTAAATCAAAATCCTATATTTTTTAATCTGATTTGCAAAGAAGGATTGGTATATAAAAATTTTTATTTAAGTAAAATTCAAGATAGAGAACAATTAATTCGAAATTTTTTAGAAAAAAACTATATAAAATTTGAAATTTTAGTCACTGCATTAATTATTAAAATGGAAATTACCAAAATGGAAGTATTTTTAGACTTTATAGGTTTTACAAACAAAGAGATTTTAAAAATTAAATCGCTTGTTAATTTTTATATTTCTTCAGAGGATTTTTTGGATATTTTAGTTAAAATTTTGGGTAAATATGGAATCGATACACTTTATGATTTATATGATGTTTTAAATTTCATTCGATTTGTGTGGGGACTTTCGGACGAAGAAAGTGAAAAAATTGACAAATTGGCAAAAATCATTCATAATATAGAGAGGGGTTTGATTCCAACTTCGATTAACGAGGTCGATATAAACGGCGAGGACCTAATGAAAATTGGATTCAAAGGAGCCCAAATCGGCGAGATTTTAAATGAGCTTTTCGAAGCTACATTGTTTGGAGAGAAAAATGAGAATGAACATCTAATCAATCTTGCTGAAATTTCTTATAAAGAAATCCGGAGGTAATATGAAAAAATATTTTGGTACGGACGGAGCTCGCGGAATAGCTAATAAGGAGCTTACAAACGAGTTTCTATATAAAACGGGAAGAGCGATTGTAAAATATTTAAAAAAGGACAGACCGACTGTTGTCGTTGGAATGGATACAAGAATTTCGAGTAAGATGCTTCAGATGAGTTTGATGTCGGGCGTAATTGCCGAAGGGGGCATTGTCTACGACTTGGGAATTGTACCGACACCGGCAGTCGCATATATTGCGAGAAAAAACAATGCCGATATTGCGGTTATGATAAGCGCAAGCCACAATCCGTATGAATACAACGGCGTGAAACTTATCGGAGGCGACGGTTACAAGCTTTCCGATGAAATCGAAGAAGAAATCGAGTCCATTATCGATTCGATTGAAGGCGATGAAAAAAGTTACGATGAAATTGGAGAATACCGCGACGGAACTGATTTTAAAGAAGATTATGTAAAACATATTTTGGAAATTCCAAAGCACAGTTTAAAGGGTCTGAAAGTCGGTATCGATTCGGGCGACGGAGTTATGAGTTATTATGCTGAAAGAATTTTCAAAGAGCTCGGATGCGAGGTTAAGAAGATTTTCTCAAACGGCGACGGAAGACACATAAACGAAAAGAGCGGTTCAACATGTCCGGAAAAGGTTGCTGAGCTTGTTTTAAAAGAAAAGCTTGACTTCGGAGTCTGTTTTGACGGGGATGCCGACAGAGTTATATTCTCCGATGAGAAGGGGAATGTGCTCGACGGGGATCATATTATTGCGTATTCTGCAAAGAATTACCTCGAAGAAGGTAAACTTAAAAACGACGGTGTTGTCACTACAACTATGAGCAATATGGCTTTCGAAGAATATTTGAAAGAAAATAATATAAAACTCGAAAGAGCCGATGTCGGCGACAGATATGTTATGGAGGGAATGAGAAAACACGATTTTGTGATTGGCGGTGAAAAATCCGGACATATAATTTTTCTCGACCACAACACAATGGGGGACGGTGTACAAACTGCGGTCATTGTTGCAGATATGCTCGCAGCGAGAAATGAAAAAGCATCGGTCATCGGTGAAGCCTACAAAGATTATCCGCAAGTCCTCGTAAATGCAAGTGCGGACGATAATTTAAAGAAAACTTTTAGAGAAAATAAAAATATTTCGCTTGCAATTGAAAAGATGCATGAGAGACATCCGAACTATAGAGTTTTAATCAGACCTTCGGGAACTGAAAAATTTGTAAGAATTATGCTTGAAGGAACGGATTTGGAAGAACTTAAAGCTGAGGCAAATACTCTTAAAGATGTAATAGAAAAGGAGGCATAACATGATAAAAATTGTTGTGGATTCTTGTTGTGAACTTAATTTGGATATGATGGAAGGCGTTGATGTTTCATTTGTTCCATTCAAGTTGTCAATCGGCAGTAATGATTTTCTAGATGATGAAAATTTAAATATCGAGGATTTCAGAATTAAGATGGAAGAATCGAAAGAACCGGTTAAAACGGCATGTCCGTCTCCGATGGATTTTTTTGAAAAATTTGAAGGCGATATAGTTTATGTAGTAACTATAACAAGCGAGCTTTCTGGAACTTATCAATCGGCAATGATTGCAAAGGAAATGTATTTAAAGGAATATCCGGGAGCAAAGGTTCACGTTTTCGACTCAAGAAGTGCAGTTGCCGGAGAGACTGCTGTTTTTCTAAATCTTGTTAAATGCATAAAAGAAGGTAAGTCTTTTGAGGAGACGGTCGCAGATACGGAAGATGTTATTAATCGTTCATCGACTATAATAAATCTTGCAAGTCTTTCGAACCTTGCGAAGAACGGAAGAATTCCGAAAATTGCGGGAAAACTTTCGAAAGTTTTAAATATTAGAATGATTGGAAAAGCGAAAGATGGGAAAATCGTGCCGGTTTCAATTGAAAGAGGCTTGAAACGCTCGGTAAAATCTTTAGTAAATAAAGCGCTCGATATATGCGACAAGAGTTTAAAGACGGCGATTGTCATCAGCGAAGCGAATGCACTTGAAGCTGCAAAAGAAGTGAGGGAAATGCTTCTTAAAGATTTTCCTGACAGAATTATAGAAATTACGGGCATGAAGGGTCTAAGTACCACTTATGCCGAAGAAGGCGGATTGGTGTTACATTTATAATGAAAGTATTATTAGCTATGAGTGGCGGAGTTGATTCGTCGCTATGTGGGCATCTCTTGCAGGAAATGGGCCACGAGGTCCACGGTGTTACATTTGATACGGGGATGACCGATAGAGAAAAATTTAAAAAGGATGTAGAAGATGCAAAAGCTGTGGCAGAGTCTTTAGGATTTGGCCACAGCGTTGTGGAATATAAAGATTATTTTAGAAAAAATGTTGTCAATCCATTTATAGACGCCTATCTTGCCGGAAAGACTCCGAATCCGTGCATTATTTGTAATCGTGTTCTAAAATTCGGGACTCTTATGGATTATGCAATTTCGCACGGATATGATATGCTTGCGACGGGCCACTATGCGAATGTTGGCAAAATTGGAGATAGATATTTACTTAAAAAAGCGAAAGATGAGAGAAAAGATCAGACGTATTTTATGTACGGTGCGTCAAATTTGGACCGCGTGATTTTCCCTCTCGGCGGTTTTACAAAAACTGAAACGAGAGAACTTGCCCACAAGATTGGAATCAAGACTATGGACAAAAAGGATTCTCAGGAGGTTTGTTTTATCAGTACGAATTATCGTGACTTTTTAAATGCTGAAAATGTGAAGCTCCCGGTTGAGGGTAATTTTATTGATATAGATGGAAATGTACTCGGAAAACACGAGGGAACTTTTAATTATACAATCGGGCAAAGAAAGGGACTCAATATTGCACTTGGTGCAAGAGCCTATGTCATTGATATCGATACAAAAAACAACACCGTGACTTTGGGAGATGAGTCATATCTTTTCAAGAAAACGGTTGTTGCTAAGATGCCGGAAACGGTGGACGCAAATCTTCTTGAAGACAAGGTTTATGAAGTAAAAACGAGATATAAGCTTCATGGAGACCCGGCAAGAGTAAGGTTTGACGGAAAGTATTTAATCGGCGAGTTTGAAAAAGGAGTAAGAGCTCCTGCCGTCGGGCAATCTATGGTTGTTTATGACGGCGATTATGTTATTACCGGGGGTGAGATAGTCGATGCCTACTAAAATTAATATGGATTTAGATTTTGAAAAAGAGGAATTTATAGATTTTTTGGAAAAAGAAAATCTCACTTTTGACGGATGCGATGAGGCATATGCAATAAGAGAAGATGGTAAAATCGTTGCAACCGGTGCGTACAAGGGAAATGTTTTGAAACTTTTTGCAGTGCTTGAAGAAAAGAGAGAAGAGGGATATATTCCGAAAATTGTAACTTTTTTAAAGGATTTACTTTTTAAAAAAGGAATAACCGAAACATTTATTTTCACAAAGCCTGAATACAAAAATGTTTTCACCTCGCTTTTCTATACGGAACTTGCTTCTACCGACAAGATGCTACTTTTAACGGACAATATAAAAGCCTATGAGGATTGGATTCAAAGCATCAGAGAGTTGGGCGATTTTAATGCCTGCGTTGTTATGAATGCAAATCCGTTCACAAAAGGTCATAGATATCTTGCAGAGACCGCGGCGCGTGAAATTACAAATATTATAGTTTTTGTGGTTGAGGAAGAAAAGAGTTTCTTCGATTTTAAAACCAGATACAAAATGGTCGAAAAGGGGCTTGAAGACATTTGGCTTCAAGTTGCGCCGGGCGGAAAGTTCATAATTTCAGAAACAACTTTTCCAAGTTATTTTCTAAAAAAGAGCGATGACATTTCTAGGGAATTTGCTAAACTTGATGCGGATCTTTTTGTTGGAAGAATTGCGAAGGATTTGGGGCTCAAGTTCAGATATGTCGGTGAGGAGCCGAATGATGAACTTACAAGCTCTTATAATGATGCTCTCATTGAAAGGGCAAAAGATACAAATTTGAAAATCAGGGTTGTTCCCAGAAAGGAAATAGATGGAGAGCCAATTTCGGCGTCCTTTGTCAGGGAACATTTAACGAATATGGAAGAGGTAAAAAAATATTTGCCTCAAACAACAATTGAGATTTTAGAGAAGGGAGGTGCATTTGATGATAGAAATTAGAGAGGTTGTTAGCGATAAAGATATAAATACATTTATCGATGTGCCGAATAAGATTTACAATGATAATGACTATTATATAAAGCCTCTGAGGGGGGATTACAAAAAGTATATCACCGGAAAGACTACCGCTGTGAATGAAGTCGGAAAGAGCAATATGTATATTGCTTATAAAGACGGAGAGCCGGTTGGACGAATTTTGGTCGGAATGAATGATGAACTCAATGAGTATCATGATCTTAAAGATGCATATTTTTCTCAATTTGAATCAATCGACGACAAAGAGGTTTCAAAAGCTCTTTATGACACAGCCGTTAATTGGGCGAAAAATCATGGGGCAAACAAGCTTAAAGGACCTATGAGTCTTCCGGGCGGAGATGACAACAGAGGATTCTTATTGGACAATTTTGACGATTATCCATATATCCAAAATGCCTACAATAAATCTTATTATAATGATCATATAGTTGATTACGGGTTTAAGAAGTATCGAGACTGTTTTGCATTTTCTGCAAAGCCGACGGACAGTATGATTGAAAGATATGAACGAGTTATTCCATATGCTATGAAAAAATACAAGTTCAGACTTGACAGTATTCGACTTGACAAAGAGGGAATCAAAAAGGATGCGCGTGACATCAGCAATGTAATTAAAATGGGTATGCCTAAAAATGAAGAATGGCAAGACTTGATGCCACCGTCAGACGAAGAGATTAACGATATCGTTTCTGCTCTAAGGCCTTTTGCAGACGCCGATCTTATTTATATTGCTAGAAATGAAAATGATGAGCCTATTGCTTTCAATATAACGATGCCGGACTACAATCAAATCATTAAGCGCATGAACGGTAAGATGAATCTATCCGGAATTATTAAGTTCTTATATTATAAAAAGAAGATCGACCGTTTAAGATTTTTTGTTTTATTTGTTATACCGGAATACAGAAACAAGGGTGTCACACAAGCGATGTATCTAAAGATGCTTAGAACCGCGATTGAAAAGGGTTATACAGAAGTCGAAGGAAGTACAATTTGGGATTACAATGTTCCTATGATAAACGACATTCTTAAAGTCGGGGGAGAACTTTCAAAGACATACAGAGTCTACGAAATTGACTTATAAAATGAAAAAATAAATAGAAAATAAGATAGATGAGCCGCGATTGAAATATGTCGCGGCTTTTAATTTATATAAATTAGTATTGTAAGATGTACAAAAATAGAGATTTAAAAAAATTTTAAAAAACTTTATTTTCTTAACACTATCTTTATATTCGATTTGTTATCATAGACGTATAAGATAAAGGAGGATTTCTTATGAAAACAAGTTTTAAAAAAGAATTAATAACATTTTTAATTTTAGCAATGACATTATTTATGTTTGCTTGCACAAAAGGTAGTGACCAAAAAGGTCAAGAGAAACCTGCAACGGAAAACGATGCAGAAGATTCAAAGGCAATTGTTGCTGATGAAAATGGAACGTCAATGGAAGTTTCGGAAGATGCGATGAATCAAAAAATAAAGGCAAGTGATTCATCATACCCGGTTATGGATGAATACAATATGGAAACTATGGGCCTTAAGTTTAAACTTTCTGAAAGAATCAAAAAGGCTCTAAACAACAAAGAAATGGTTATGCTATGCAATGAAATGCTGAAGGACGGATACACAGATATTTCTTATGCGCAGTTTGATTTTTACAAATTGACAGACGAGCAAAGGGAAACTGAAGTCGGAAAGATGGGCGACGAATATATGAATTGGGTAAACAGCCTTGAAAAGGTCGGCTCAATCGGCGTTTATGAAAAGGCTTTGGAAGATAAAATTGGGGAAACAACCAAGTGTGACAACAACAGAAAATTCGGTGAATCAAAAGACGGTGAATATCTATATTATCAAGGAATAAACACTTCATCCGACAAGGAACTTCAAGACGCACTTTTGGACAGCGAATTTGAAGTTATTGAAAAAGGTGAATTTAACGGAATGTCAGCATTTGACCCACCGAAAAAGGATATGAACGGAAGCTCGATTCTACCGCTTGAAACAGAAAATCTCGACGGTGAAAAATTCGGCGATGAAAATATTAAAAAAGCTGATTTGACTTTAGTAAATGTTTTTGCAACATGGTGCACCGCATGCATTCAAGAAATTCCGGATTTGGAAAGAATTTACAACGAATACAAGGACAAGGGATTAAATATTGCGGGCGTAATTATGGACACAGTCGATGCATCGGGAGAAAACAAGGAAGCGATGGAAAAATCTCAGGCACTTAAAAAGAAACTCGGCATCACATATGATTTGATCAAGCCGGACAAAACAATGATGAACGGTAGACTTGAAGGCATTTATGCACTTCCTGAAACATTCTTTGTCGACAAGGAAGGAAAAATTGTGGGCGATGCTATAAGCGGCAGCCACGATTACGAAGGTTGGAAGAAAATCGTCGAAGAAAAATTGGCACAAGTAAACGGAGGCAAATAGTGAAGACTATTACTCGAAAAAAGAGCTTTTCGATTGCAATTTCAATTATCGGAATAATTTTCATGGTAATTGGCGTTTACCGCGGAGAAGCTCTCACCGTTTTGCAAAAAGCGGTAAAGATTTGTATGGAGTGTATTGGAATTGGATAAAATAAAGAAAAAAAGTAAAGAATACAAAAGACATTTGTTTCAAAGCGCATGGGCGCTTGCAACAAACAGCAATTTCAACGGCTTCTTTAAGGGCAATATTTATACGGGCGATATGAAAAAACTCTGCGTTCCGGGCATGAACTGTTATTCCTGTCCGGGCGCAAGAGGCGCTTGTCCGATTGGAGCACTTCAAGCTGTCATCGGAAGTTATAAGTATAAGTTTTCATTTTATGTTGTTGGATTTTTAATTTTTATCGGTGCGATGCTTGGAAGATTTGTCTGCGGATATCTTTGTCCGTTCGGACTTGTTCAGGATCTGCTATATAAAATTCCATTCGTTAAAAAAATCGGCACATTTAAATACGACAAGATACTTAGAAAACTTAAATATATCATTCTTGGACTTTTTGTAATCATACTTCCGATGTTTGTGGTTGACGTTTTGGGGCAAGGCTCGCCGTTTTTCTGCAAACTCATTTGTCCTGTCGGAACTCTTGAAGGGGGACTGCCGCTGGTTCTTTTGAACAAGTCTATGCGCGGCGCAATCGGATTTTTATACTTATGGAAAAATACAATATTAATTGCATTATTAATTTTGTCGGTCATTATCTATAGGCCGTTTTGCAAATACATCTGTCCGCTCGGAGCTATTTATTCATTTTTCAATCCGATTTCCGTGTTTAAATACAGAGTTGATTCACACAAATGTGTAAAGTGCGGCCTTTGTAAAAAATGCTGCAACATGCAAGTTGACCCTGTTCAAAATGCAAATTCGCTCGAATGCATAAGATGCGGCAAGTGCAAAAACATCTGTCCTACCGGAGCTATCTCCTGCGGATTTAGAACAAAGGACGAATGCGCCGAATCAAATAAACAAATGACAGCACAGGTGGAAAAATAGTTTTTTAATTGGTATAATTAGTTGAGGTGAAATATGCGAATTCTAGTAATTGAAGATGAAAAAGAATTATGCGATTCAATAAAGGAAGGGCTTATTCTTGACGGATATGAAGTCGATGCCTGTTACAACGGCTTGGATGGCGAAGAGATGGCGACTGTTGAGACTTATGATTTGATTCTTCTCGATTTGACGCTGCCGGACATGGACGGAATGGAAATTTTGCAATCGGTCCGAAGCCAAAACGCACTGGTTCCGATTTTAATTCTGTCGGCAAGAGTTCAAACCGAGGACAAAGTTGAAGGTCTGGACAGAGGGGCAAATGACTACCTCACAAAACCGTTTGATTTCAGCGAGCTTGAGGCGAGAATCAGAAGTCTTACGAGAAGAAAATTTGTGCAAAAAAGCATTTATCTCTCTTTTGACGGGCTTGAACTCGATACGAAATCAAGAAGACTTCATTATAATGGCGAAGAAATTTTTCTTACAAAAAAAGAAATGGGCATCCTCGAATATTTGCTCCTAAATCAGGAGAGGGTTGTAAGTCAGGAAGAAATCATCGAGCATGTTTGGAATAATGAAGTGAATGAATTTTCAAATTCAATCAGAGTGCACATTTCCGCTCTAAGAAAAAAACTGCGCGAAAAAATGGGGCACGACCCGATTGTGAACAAGGTGGGACAAGGTTATATTTTAAAATAGCGATATGAAGAAATTAAATTTAAAATGGAAACTTACAATTTTATCATCAAGTATTGTCGCCGTGACGTCTTTTGTCATTTATATTTTGCTCGGCATTACAACTGTGAGCGAAATGAATAAAATACAAAGTGCCGTTATGGAAAATATGGACAATATTGAGCCGGCTGAACTACAAGGTGCAGTTATGATTGTTCCGGACCTTTCGTCAATTTTTTACAACGGCAAGAGTCTCTTTTGGCTTAAAAGCTTTGGTATAACTTTTATTGTTGTCGTTATTGCGGGCTTTGTGACATACAGACTGGTCGACAAATTTTTGGAGCCTATAACCGATTTGAAAAACAGAATGAAAGAGGTTAATGTTCAAAATCTTTCAAAACAAATCGAGGTCAAGGAAACGGGCGACGAGATTGAAGAGATTACGGTTTCTTTTAATGACATGATTATAAGACTTTCGCGCCTTTTTGGCGAAGAGAAAAGCTTTTTGCAAAATGCGGCGCATGAGCTTAGGACGCCTCTTGCTGTCTTAAAAACAAAAATCGATGTTTTTAAGAAAAACGAAAACAACACAATTGAGGATTACCAAAAAATGCTCGCATCGGTCACGGAATACAATGACCGAATGTCGCACTTGGTTCAAATGCTTCTTCAAATTCAGGAAAGCCAAACAGTCGAAAGAAAAGACGAGATTAATATATACGACCTCATTGACGAGATTATTATGGACCTTTCAATTTATATAGACGAAAAGCATTTGAGCGTGACGGAAGAAGGGGATAGAGCGCAAATCATCGGCTCTGATCTACTTATGTACAGAGTTTTTTACAATCTGATTGAAAATGCAATTAAATATAATGTTGACGGTGGTTATATAAATGTTTTGATAAATGAAAATGAGGATGATGTCGTCATTAAAATAGAAGACTCGGGACGTGGAATAGAGTCCGATAAGAAAAAGATTTTTGAAGCCTTTTATCGGGAGAGAAGGACTGCGAATGAATCAAACGGCGTCGGACTCGGGCTTCATCTTGTGAAACAGATCATCGAACTTCACTCGGGAACGATTGAGGTAAAAGACGGGGAAAAAGTCGGAACACAGTTTATTGTGACCGTTCCTAAAAATAATAAATAAAAAGAATCAATTTGAAATGTTCGAATTTCGAGCAAATCAAATTGATTCTTTTTTATTTCAGTCCGACTATAAAAATTTTATAATAGAGTATCGCCGAGAGGAGAAGCAACACTCCTCCGACGGCAAGTGCCCTTAAAAGCATTGTATCAATCGGCCTTTTATTACGCATTTTTGAGCGCCTCAACTTTGTCAAGCTTTTCCCATGGCAAGTCGAGATCATCTCGGCCGAAGTGTCCATAGTTTGTGCATTGCGAATAAATCGGTCTCTTCAAATCGAAGTTCTTTATTATTGCGGCAGGGCGAAGGTCAAAGACACCTGAAACTTTTCTTCTGATTTCTTCCAAATCAATTGTCTCGGTTCCTCTGCAATCGATGTCAATCGACGTCGGTGCTGCAACGCCTATTGCATAGGAGAGTGCAACTTCGCATTCCTTTGCAAGTCCTGCGGCAACAATATTTTTTGCAACATATCTTGCTGCATACGCTGCTGAGCGGTCAACTTTCGTTGGGTCTTTTCCTGAGAAAGCTCCGCCGCCGTGTCTTGCATATCCGCCGTAGGTGTCGACAATAATCTTTCTTCCGGTAAGTCCGACATCTCCCTTAGGTCCGCCGACAACGAAGCGACCGGTCGGATTTATATAGATTTTTGTGTCATCTGCAAGAAGTTCCGCCGGAATTACAGCGTCTATAACTTCTTTTTTTACGTCGCGTCTCAAAGTGTCGATATCAACGGATGGAAGGTGTTGAGTTGAAACGACGAGCGAGGTTATCTTTTTCGGTTTGTCGTCTTCGTACATAACTGTGACTTGCGCTTTTCCGTCAGGTAAAATGTAGTCAAGAATTCCTTCTTTTCTCACTTCTGCAAGTCTTCTTGTGAGTTTGTGTGCCAAATGAATTGCAAGAGGCATATAAACCGGGGTTTCGTCGGATGCATATCCGAACATCATGCCTTGGTCTCCGGCGCCGATTGCATCGAATTCATCTTTTGCGCCTTCTTTTGATTCGAGAGATTCTTTTACTCCCATCCAAATGTCAGGGCTTTGTTCTTCAAGTGAGGTTAAAACTCCGCATGTTTCGGCATCAAAACCGAACTTTGCACGGGTGTAACCGATGTCTGATAAAACTTCTCTTACGATTGCCGGAATGTCAACATAACAATTTGTTGATATTTGTCCGCCGACAATGATGTAACCTGTTGCTGCAAATGTTTCGCATGCAACCCTTGCTTCGTGATCTTTTGTTAAAATTGCGTCTAAAATGCTGTCTGAAATTTTATCACAGACTTTGTCAGGATGGCCTTCAGTGACGCTTTCCGATGTGTGAAATCTAATCATATTTCTCCTTCTTTACATAAAAATTATTTCAAATAAAAACAGTAGGCTCAATCCTAAACCTACTGCAAAATAGTCCTTTAAAAACTCATCTTTCAGTCGAACTGTAGGATTTGGCACCGTCTGGGTTGCCGGGTTTCAAAGGGCCTATTCCCTCCACCACTCTTAATGAGTAATTTAATTATAACATTATTCATTTTGCTTGTCAAATACTAAGCGTTTTCCTCTATACAACCCGCACGTTTAAGTGCAAATTTCGCAAGAAGAGGTCCTATAAGTTCATAAACGATTGTCGCTCCTAAAATTATGGTTCTTATATATTGTCCGTGTTCACCGTCAATAATATTTGCGGCGATAAGACTTAAACCGAGAGCAACCCCAGCTTGAGGAACAAGAGTAAGACCGAGATTTCTTTGAACACTTTCATCAAAGCCGGACATTTTTGTAGAAATCATTGAACCGAGATATTTACCGATGACTCTTGAAACTACATAACCGATTCCGACAATTCCGACGGATTTAAGGTTTGCGAGATTTAAATCTGCACCCGATAAAACAAAGAAACATACAAAAATCGGCGGGGTAATTGCATTTACAAGTGTCAAATAACGTTTATTTACATGACCCACATTTGTAATTACAACACCCATAACCATAAGCGTTAAAAGTCCTGATAAATTTAGCTTCAAGGCTGCGGCGGTTACAAGGAAAATCATTGCTAAAGTGAAGGAGAGATTTTCTCCGTCGTTTCTCACTTTTTTTGCAATGAGTGAATAAATGAAACCTGCAACTGCGCCGAGTCCGATTGACATCAATATTTCCAAAAGCGGCTTTCCAAGCATTGTTGCAAAATTCAAGCTTTCACCTTTTATGAGAGCGTTTGCCATAAACGAAGCGATTCCGAATGCGACAATACAAACTGCGTCGTCCAATGCAACAACCGGGATTAAAACGTCTACGAGAGGACCTTTTGCTTTATATTGTCTTATAACCATAAGAGTTGCGGCAGGAGCCGTTGCGCACGAGATTGACCCGATTGCGAGCGAAAAAGCCCAGTCTTGTTTAAATATCAAAAGCATTGTTGCGGTTACAAAAATGAATGCACCCAATGCTTCGAAAATTGTTACTATTATAATTTTTGAACCCATTTTTTTTATTGCTCTCAAGTCCATTTCAGATCCTATTGAAAAAGCGATGAAACTAAGGGCAATTGTACTTAATACTTCTAAGCTGTTAACTTGATCTTGTGATAAGAGTCCCAATACTGAAGGACCTATTAAAATTCCGCCGATAAGATATCCTGTGACATCAGGAAATTTTAATTTTCCTAAAAGGCGCGAAAAAATAAGGCCGCTTGCAATGAGAACTGCTACTGCATAAATTGATTCCATATTAAATTATCCTTCCTTATTTTGTCAAGCCTTCAAATGACTTAACGTCGATGGAAAACATAATTCCGACATTTTCCTTTTCAATATTTCCAACGACTCTTCTTACACATTCTTTTGCCTTTTTGACATCTTCTTCACTTAAAATTAAAAATATTGTTTTGTTGTAAGGTCTTCCGCCGTTTAAAAGATTTCTGAAAAAATCATAACCGACTTCTGAATGTTCCGCAAGAGTAGCCGCAAGTCCTTGGCTCTCCAAAATTGTTCCGCCGTGAATACCTTCTGCGGAAAACTCTCTAAGCACTTCATCGAAGTGTTGTTCGTGATTTAAAACTATAAATAAGACTTCCATATTATCCTCCTTATATACCGTGTCGATTATGGCACTTTTAAGTCTAGACTTATTATACTACAAATAAAAAAATATTGCACATTTTTACAAATAGTGATTTAATTGCTTGATTTTATAAGATGGGATGTTATATAATAAAGTAAAGAAGAAAGCTACTCATTAGAATAGCTTTATTATATCTAAAAATAGATTTTTTCTATTTAATTATTACTACACATGGAGGGGTTTATGGAATTTTACAAAGAAGCACTGACTTTTGACGACATTTTACTTGTTCCGGCAGAAAGCCACGTATTACCGAAAGAAGTCGCAACAAAAACAAAATTGACAAACAAGATTACACTAAATATTCCTATTATGTCAGCGGGAATGGACACTGTTACCGAATCAAAAATGGCAATTGCTATCGCAAGAGAAGGCGGTATCGGAATCATCCACAAAAACATGACTATTGAAGAACAAGCTCATGAAGTTGACAAGGTAAAAAGAAGTGAACATGGAGTTATAACGGACCCGTTCTACCTTTCGAAAGACCATACATTAAAAGACGCCGACGATTTGATGAGAACATATAAAATCAGCGGTGTTCCAATAGTTGAAGAAAATGGGACACTTATCGGCATTATTACAAACCGCGACATCAGATTCGAAGACGATTTAAGTAAAAAAATTGACGACGTAATGACAAAAGAACGTCTTATTACAGCTAAAGAAGGCGTTACGATGGACGAAGCAAAAGAAATTTTGATGAAACACAAAATTGAAAAATTGCCTATCGTTGACGATGACTATAAATTAAAAGGTTTAATTACAATAAAAGATATTGAAAAATCAATCGAATATCCAAACAGTGCAAAAGACGCACAAGGAAGACTACTAGCAGGTGCTGCAATCGGTGTTACAGCTGATATGCTCGATCGTGTAAAGGCACTTGTCGAAGCAAAAGTCGACTGTGTTGTTTTGGACACAGCTCACGGACACAGCGCCGGAGTTATTGAATCGGTTAAAAAAGTAAAAGAAGCATATCCGGATCTTCAAGTTATAGCAGGAAATGTTGCAACATATGAAGCAGCATGTGCACTTTTTGAAGCCGGTGCAGACTGCGTCAAAGTAGGTATCGGACCGGGCTCAATTTGTACAACTCGTGTTGTTGCAGGAATAGGTGTTCCACAAATCACTGCAATCATGGATGCAAGCAAAGCCTCAAAAGAATACGGTAGACCTATCATCGCAGACGGCGGTATTAAATACTCAGGAGATATTACAAAGGCAATTGCAGCCGGCGGTTCGGTTGTAATGCTTGGAAGTCTTCTTGCAGGAACTGAAGAATCTCCGGGAGAAGAAGTTATCTACGAAGGAAGAAGATATAAAGAATATAGAGGAATGGGAAGCTTGGGAGCAATGAGCGCCGGCTCAAAGGACAGATATTTCCAAGAAGGCGTGAAGAAATACGTTCCTGAAGGAGTTGAAGGAAGAGTTCACTTCAAAGGAAAAGTCTCCGAAGTTATCTACCAACTCATGGGCGGTCTAAAATCCGGAATGGGATATTTAGGATGCAAAGATATCGATGAACTAAAAGTAAAACCACGCTATGTAAAAATCACAAGCGCATCTCTCATCGAAAGCCATCCGCACGACATCACAATCACAAAAGAATCACCGAACTATTCACCGTCTTCTAAATAGGACAGAATAAGATTTTAAATTTATACTATTAATATTTTGGAAAGAATCAATCGGTTCTTTCCATTTTTTATGAAAAATTTTTAGAGAGAGTAAAAATATTTTAAAAATCTATATATTTTCTGTTGACTTTTAATTCGATTATGGGTATAATAATATTAAATTGAAAAAGAATTGAAAAACTTTTCAATAACTTATCATTTTGAAAATGATTATCTTTATTGGATTAAGGAGGTCAATATGACAGAGTATATTTTAAAAGGCGAGTTGTGTCCGAATTGTGCAAGGAAGATTGAGGAAAAATTAAATAAGCACGAATCGGTAAAAAGTGCAACTCTAAATTATATCGACAGAAGTTTGGAAGTCGACGGAGATTTAAAGAAAAATGAAGTTTTGGAGATTGTTCAGTCGATAGAGCCGGATGTGGTTTTAGTAGATGTAAAACATGCGGAAGATTCGAGTCAAGCGGCAGAATATATGGAAGAAGAGGAAGGAATTGATTTTAAAAGTTTTGAATTTTTAAGTATTTTATTCGGCGGAGCTCTTCTCATTTTATCGTTTGTGTTTAAAAATAATTATATCGCGATTGCATCCCTTGTTATTTCCGGATTTGTTGTTTATAAAAACGCAATAAAGGTTCTTATGAAAGGAAATGGACTCGATGAACAAGTTCTAATGATGGTTTCTTCAGTCGGTGCCGTTTTAATCGGGGAAGCGAAGGAAGGCGCGGCGGTTATCGTTCTTTATAGAGTCGGAGAATTTTTAACGGATCTTGCAGTTGAACGCGCAACGAGAGATTTGAGAAATACTGTTACGAAGAAGGAAAGACGAGCAAGAGTTGTTCTTGAAGACGGTTCCACAGTTGAAAAGTCTGCAAGCGATGTCAAGGTCGGTTCAAAAATTGAGGTTGAACCGTTCGAAATGGTAACGCTTGACTCAATATTGCTTGATGAGTATGCATCAATTGACACATCTTCATTTACAGGAGAATCGGAACCTAGAATATTTAATAAGGGCGAAATTATTTCGGCGGGTTCGATTGTCGTTGGTAAAAAAGCAACGCTTGAAGTTTATAAGGATTCCGACCATTCGCTCTTAAAACAAATGGACGATCTTGTAAGAGAAGCTGCGAAAAAGAAGAGTAAACAGGAAAAATTCTTGACGGTTTTTGCAAGAATTTACACTCCGATTGTTGTCGGTCTTGCAGTTTTAATTGCAGTTGTACCGCTTATAACAAAGGGCGATTTCAACGATGCGATAAGAAAGAGTCTTGCATTTTTGGTAACGTCCTGTCCTTGCTCGGTTGTGCTCGGTGTTCCACTCAGCTATGCCGTTGGCCTTGGGTCTCTTTCAAGACAAGGTATTCTTGTTAAAGGCTCTGAATTTATCGATGCTACGAGTCATATAAAGACAATCGGATTTGATAAAACCGGAACGGTTACTGAAAATAAATTGTCGCTTGTAAAGGTTGTAAAGAAGGCTGATATGAGCGAAGAAGATTTGAAACTTTTAATGGCGATTGGAGAAAAGAGATCGACTCACCCGATTGCAACCGCTTTTAAAATGGACAATGTGCCGGAACCTGAAGAACTTTCAGAAATTCCGGGAGCGGGAATAGATTTTAAATATCAAAACAAGAGTTATGAAATAAGAGGCGGCGGAGAAAGTCTTGTCATCCATCTTTTTGAAGAAAATAAGTTGATTGGGGAATTTTATCTTGAAGAAAAACTTAAAGACTCCGCAATGGATGTCATAAGAGAGATTAAAGATTTAAATATTGAGCCGGTGCTTGTCTCGGGCGACAATGAATCAAAGGTAAAGGCCCTTTCAGACTTTTTGGGATTTGAGCATTACAAAGCTGAAATGAGTCCGTCGGATAAGCTTGAATATATGCTGGAAAAAAGAGAAAATGGACATATGAGTTTTGTCGGCGACGGAATAAACGACAGTGCGGTGCTTGAAGCGGCGAATGTCGGAATTTCGATGGGAAAGATGGGCTCGGACGCGGCAATTACATCGAGTGATGTTGTCATTATGGATGATGATATTAGAAAGATTCCAATGACAATAAGAGCGTCGAGAAGGATTTTAAAAAATGTAAAATTCATCGTTGCATTGTCACTTTTAACAAAGATTTGTGTTTTGACGGCGATTTATCTCGGGGCAAAGAACGGAATGTATCTTGCGGTTCTTGCAGACGTTGGACTGAGTCTAGTATGTGTATTGATTGCACTTCTCAATAATAAATGTGCAAAATAGAGTTTAGAGGTTGAATTTTCAACCTCTTTTTATTTGATTTTTTTATATCAATATGCTAAAATCAAATTATAGAGTAAAATTATTAGAGGTATTATGAAAGACTATAGAGAAGAAGTCGTAAGAGACGTAAAAGCAAAAAAGGACACTGTTATAAAATTTTTGGGATTTAAAGACAGAGAACCGAGACCTGTTATGATGAAAAAAATTGATCAAGGTCTTCTGGATTTTGAAAAATATATAAATTTGAGTTATGGATATCGTTTAAACGAAGACGAGATGTATGCGGACATCGTCTACACAATCGGAGAAGATTTTGAAAAAGAAATCGAAAAGTTGATCGAAAGCGGGATGGCATTTCCGGCGATGGTTTTGGACAAAGTAGGGATTGTAACACTCGATATGTACAGAAAACATATTATGAAAGAGATTTATGAAATCTCGGGACTTTCCGTAAAAAAATACGTATATCCGGGAACAAAGACGCATCCCGTTAGTTTTCAAAAAGAAATCTACGAAAATGTCGGGATTGATACGGTCAAGATTAACGAATACAATCAACTGTACCCGGTTAAATCTGTCGCAATAAGAGCGCTGCTCCAAAAGAGTGAGGGTTTAAAGGAATTTTCTCCGTGCGATGGGTGCGAAGCGAAGTGCGAAATGAAAGGGAGTTTTTAATATGAATGAATATATTGAAAAGATTGCAAATGCAATTGTTGAAATGGATGAAGACAATATTTTAACTTATATAGATGAAGCACTCGCTGCCGGGGTTTCAGAAGACGATATCTATAATGTCGCACTGAGCGAAGGGATGCTTCGAGTGACACATCTTTTTGAAGAAGAGGAGTATTATGTCTCCGAGGTAATTGTTTGTGCAGACACTTTAAATATGGCGATAAATTATCTTCAACAAAAGAGCAGCCACAAGATGGAATCGGACGGACCAACCATTGTTCTTGGAGTTGTTGAAGGTGATTTGCACGAAATAGGAAAAAATATTGTCAAGATAATGTTCGGAGCTGCAGGTTTTAAAGTTATCGACCTTGGACAAAATGTTAAAGCTTATGAATTTATAAAAAAAGCTGAAGAGGTAAATGCGGACTTTATTGGTCTTAGCACAATGATGACGACAACAATGCCTAATATGGAGGAGGTTGTAAAGCTAAACAACAATAAAAACAAGCCGCTTATTATCATCGGCGGCGGACCGGTTTCCGAAGAATTCAGACAAGAAATTAAAGCTGACGGATTTTCAAAGAATGCGGTTGAAGCTGTAGAACTTGTAAAGGAGTTGATGAAACGTGAATTGGCATAATATGACTCTAATGGAATATATAAAAAGCGAAAACAGAAGATTTTTCTTGACGGATTTGGGAACAAACGGTTTAAAATTTGTCGACAAGAAAGTTTATGAGGTGTACAATTCGCCGGAAACGCAACTTAAGATGGCGGAAAGGCTCGACGAGGAGTTTCCGGGAGATTTTATCTATCCTTTGAGCGACGGAAATATTATAAGTGAATCGCTTGGGGTGAAACTCTTAAAACCGGATTATGATTTCCCAAGTCCACTTGAACATAAATTCACGACAATTGAAAGCATTAGAAATCTTGAAATTCCTGACCCATATAGTCTGAAAAGAATGCCGACAAATTTGAAAAGCCAAAACTTAATCAGTTCAAATATCGACAAGCCTTTATATGTTTCAATATTCGGACCGTTCACACTTGCAGTTCAACTTGCGGGTGCGACGCATCTCTTGCGCGAAATTATAAAAAATAAAGACTTTGTAATTGAAATTTTGGAATACACAAAAAACGCTGTTCGCGAATATGCGAAGGCGGTTGTCAAGGCGGGAGTAAAATATATGTCGATTGCAGAACCGGCAAGTGTTACTCTAAGCCCTGAAAATTTCAGAGAGCTCGTGCTTCCGAGATTAAATTATGTATATGATTCGGTGGATTGTTGGAAACAACTTCACATTTGCGGCGACACGTGGAAGTTTTTGGACATGATGATTGAAACGAACACTGACGCGATAAGCCTCGACCAAATAATGAATATGGAAGAGGTTATTAAACATTTTCCGAGCGACAAAATTTTGGTTGGCAATCTAGACCCGATAAGACTTATCGGAAAGGGCACGCCTGAAGAAGTAAACAAGAAGACGACTGAGCTTTTGGACAAGATGGAGCCGTATGACAACTTTATGGTGGCTTTCGGATGCAATGCACCGAACGATGCGCCGGATGAAAATATAAAAGAAGCGATAAGAGTTACAAAAAATAGATTTAGAGATTATGGAAATTAAAAAATTCCCTCCACAAGAAATGTGGAGGGTTTTATTTTACTCTATATCTATAATTTGCGCTCTGTTGTTAAAAAATGCCATGTGTGCAATTTCAGAAACCAAAATTACGCTGATTGCATTACTCGAAAACGAGGCGAGCATAATTATAATTTGGTAAATGATTGCGGTATTCGGACTTATGCCGGAAAGAATTTGTCCGGTCATCATGCCAGGCAAAAATATTATTCCCATGCCGAACATTTTATTGAGTGAAGGGAGGAGCGCGTTGTCAATTGCTTCTTTTGCAATAAATTTTGTAGCAGCTTTTGGTGAAGCACCAATCATAAGGCTGCCGTTTATGAGCTCTTTGTTGTCTTTAAATCCGGTCATATATGTCTTTAGTGCGAGCGTCACACCTGTCATTGTGTTTCCGATGACCATTCCGGAAATAGGGATGAAAAATTGCGGATTGTACCACGGGGTTATTTTTATAACTACCAATAAAAAGTAAAATACAACTGTAACTGAACCCACGAGGATTGAAATAGCCGTAAGCTTTTTCATCATTTTGTTTTTTATTTTCAAACGTTTTATCGCGTTTAAAATTGCGAAAGTTTCGATTATACCGAGAATCAAAAGAGTTATATATGGACTTGGTTTATCGAAGATATAACTCAAAATATATCCGACGAGTATAAGTTGCAATGTCATTCTAAAAGTTGAATATGCAAGGATTTTACTCAGGCGAATTTTTTTGATATTAAAAACCAAAATCATAAAAGCGATAAATATAAATGCATAAATAAGATTGTATAGACTGATATCACTAACGTTCATGACTTATAACTCTCCCGTCTTTCAGAGTAATAATTTCATCGGAAATGATTTCCGGATTTGCGGAGTGTGAAATAAAGACTAAAGTTTTATTCCTCTTTTTTATTTCGGCAATGACATTGTTCATCAATATTTCTTCAGTCTTCGAATCAAGAGATGCACCCGGTTCGTCCAGAAGAAAGACATCCGGCTTCACCAAAAAAAGTCTTGCGATTGAGAGTCTTGTCTTTTCTCCGCCGCTTAAATTTTGGGCGTCATCGTTTAAATCTTTTTTCAGATTTACAATTTCCATCGATTTTAAAAGTTTTTCGTCGGAAAGACCTTCCTCGCCGCGAAGAGTAAAGATAAAATTTAAATTTTCTCTCACATTTCCGGGAAATATGGTCGGAAATTGCGACTGCATTATAACCTCTCTTCTAAGAGTTATAGGATTTATATCGTTCACGTCGACTCCGTTGTACATAACTATGCCGCTGTCCGGAGAAATTATATTATTTAACAGTTTAAGCATTGTGGATTTGCCGGAACCGCTTTCACCCTTAACAACTGTCACGACATTTTCATTTATTTCAAGATTTTCTATATCGAGTATATTCTTAAATTTTATATCTTTTAATAAAAACAAATAATCACCTCTAATTTTAATTTTAATTTAATAAATATTAAATTTCAAGTTTTACATAAAAAGGATTATAGAATTATAAAATACCTCGCAATAAATCGAATTTGTAATAAATAAAAGTTGAAAAATATAAAATATTATCTTATAATATTACCTATAAGGAATAGGTGATAAAATGATATCAATAAAGACGCCTAGAATGATAGAAGGAATGAAAGAGTCGGGAAGACTTCTTCGTTCTGTACACGAAAATTTGAGCAAGATTATCGTTCCGGGCATAACTACACTTGAAATAGACTCATTTGTAGAAAAGTATTTGGAAGAACACGGAGCAACGCCTGAGCAAAAAGGATATATGGGATTTCCTTTTGCAACCTGTGCAAGCGTGAACGATGAAATATGTCACGGATTTCCATCGAGTAGAGAACTTAAAGACGGAGACATTGTTACAATCGATATGGTTGTGAACAAAGACGGATATCTTTCCGATTCCGCTTGGAGCTATGCTGTCGGAGATATAAGTGACGAAGCAAAGCTACTGATGGATGTCACAAAGGAAGCTCTTTACAAGGGAATTGAAGTTGTAAAACCGGGAGCACATTTCGGTGACATCGGAGTTGTTATAGAAGAATATGTTTCAAAGTTCGGCTTTTCGGTTGTGAAGGACTTTATCGGACACGGCATCGGAAGAAAGATGCACGAAGATCCGCAAGTTTTTCACTACAATACAGGTATTCGCGGAGCGAGAATGAGAGAAGGCATGGTTTTTACCATTGAGCCGATGATTAATGTCGGAACATGGCAAATGAAAATGGATAAAAACGGCTGGACGTCGAGGACAAAGGACGGCAAGCTTTCATGTCAATACGAGCACACAATGGCTGTTACAAGTGACGGCGTGCGGATTTTGACTGATGAGGGCTTAGATGGCTAGAGTTGTAGATCTGACCGAGGGAAAGATTTCCCAAAAAATGTTGAAGCTGGCAATACCTCTTATGGGAACCAGCTTTTTAACAATGGCATACAATTTGACAGACCTTTATTGGGTCGGCACTATTGACACATCGGCTGTTGCGGCGGTTGGAATTTGCGGACTCTTTTGGTGGCTGGTTCAAAGTTTTTCACTGATTGCACAAGTCGGTCTTGCAGTCACGGTTAGCCAAAACTTCGGAAGAAAAGATATTGATGCGGTTCACGGATATATCAATTCGGGAGTAAAACTAAATGCGATAATAGCAATCATATTCTCGTCAATTGTTTTTTTCTTTTACAAAGAGCTTTTGTCATTTTTTAATATTATCGACACGAACACATTAAAGAATGCATACACATATCTTAGAACCATAAGTGTCGGATTTTTATTTTTGTTTATGAATCCGATTATGTCTGTAATTTTAAATTCGACGGGCAATTCACGTGCGACATTTATAGTAAATGGAACGGGGGTTTTTGTGAATATGGTTCTTGACCCGCTTTTTATTCATTTCTTTGATTGGGGAGTGTTTGGAGCGGCACTTGCAACTACGATTTCACAACTTTTTGTATTCTTTGTATTTATACATTTTGGAAAGAAGCATGAATTTTTATATGCACAGGTCGACTATTTAAAAAAGTGGGAGCCGAAAAAGGTAAGAAGAATTCTAAGCCTCGGTATTCCGCCGGCTCTTCAATCGGGCATGCACTGTTTTATTTCGATGTATTTGAATAAAATGGTAAACGCCTTCGGTGCGGCACCTGTTGCAGGACAGTCCATCGGAACGGAAATTGAAAGTATTTCATGGATGACAGCAGGGGGCTTCAGTACGGCGAATGCGACTTTTATAGGACAAAATTTCGGTGCAGAAAAACACGAAAGAGCGAACAAAGCTTACTTTACGAGTTTGAGAATAATGATTTGTGTCGGTCTTTTTGCGAATGCACTTCTATATTTCGGAAGATATCCGATCATAAAACTGTTTTTGCATGAACCGGAAGCAATAAAATATGGTGCTATGTATTTGATGGTGCTTTCGTTCAGCCAACTTTTTATGTGTATTGAAATAGTGACGGAAGGGGCTTTTAATGGTATTTCTATGACAAAACCGCCGTCTTTAATCGGAATTACGGGAAATCTTTTAAGAATACCTCTCAGCTATGCGCTTATTCCACATTTTGGAATTGCGGGCATTTGGATAGCCGTAAGTGCAACAAGTATTTTAAAAGGAATCGTATCATTCACTTGGTTCAATATATTTAAACACAGGAGGTTAAATCTTGGAAGTGGTTTGTAAAAACTGTCCGGTCGGTTGCCATCTTGTGGTGAAAGACGGGGAAGTTTATGGAAACAAGTGCGCTCGCGGATTGTCGTATAAAAATTACGAGGAAAAATCTATTTTTTATACGCAAGTAAATGTAATCAATTCGTCAAAAGGGCACTTGAGTGTGAAGTCTGACAGAGAACTCGACGAGTTGGAAAAAGAAGAGTGCAAGGAGTTTTTAAAAAGTATAACACTTGAGCCACCTATAGGGGCAAACGAAGTTGTTATAGAAAACTTGGGAAATACGGGGATAAATTTTATATCTCAAAGAAAAATATCGAATTAAACGGAGGAAAATATGAAACATTTATTAAAACTTATGATAGTGTTGGCTTTCTTTTCAATAGGATGCCAAAAACAAGACACAGGCAAAGGAAATGTAGCAAAAGACGACAAGAATGGAATTACGGAGGATGAATATATGACCGAAGAATCAATCAAGAAGAATTTTACAGAAGAAGAAATAAAGAATATGCCGCAACTTCAACCGCTTAAGGAAGGCGATGAAATTGCAATTTTCCATACAAATATGGGCGATATTAAAATTAAGCTTTTCAGAGATTTGACACCGAAGACAGTTGAAAATCTCACAAAGCATATCGAAGACAAATACTATGATGGCGTTACATTCCACAGAGTTATAAAGGATTTTATGATTCAAGGCGGAGACCCTGACGGAACAGGTATGGGCGGAGAAAGCATTTACGGCGAAGGTTTTGAAGACGAATTTGTACCGAATTTAATTAATATCAGAGGTGCGCTTTCAATGGCAAACACAGGACAACCTATGTCAAACGGAAGTCAATTTTTCATCGTTCAAAACAGCAATATACCGGCTGAAGCAATGCCTCAATATGAAGCATATGTGGATCCTTCATATGTAAATGACACATGGAAGAAGATGTACACAGTCTTCGGAGGAACACCGCATCTCGACGGACATCACACTGTTTTCGGTCAAGTTGTTGAAGGTATCGACGTTGTTGATAAAATTGCAAACACAAAGACCGGTGAAATGGACAAACCGGTTGAACCTGTAGTTATTGAATCAGCAGAGGTAATAAAATATAAATAAGTCAAAGGGTCGATTTCAAATCGACCTTTACTTGTCAAGTTCGCTCAAATACTGTATAATGTAGTGGGTGAACATGCTTGGATTTTAAAGATAAAAAAGCGATTATAATTGCAAACGACATTTCCGAAGATTCTCCGCGCCAAAAGGAGAATATAGAGCTTGTAAAAAGTCTAGGTGCGGAAGTTATTTCGGTTTTGATTCAAAATATTCAAAGAATAAATCCGAAATACTATTTCGGGAGTGGAAAAATTGAATATTTTTCAAATATTTCGAGCGAACTGAAAGCGGACTTCGTTGTTGTTTGTGAGGATTTGAGTCCAAGGCAACTTCAAAATGTTAAGGACGAGTTTGATATGCTCGTTATAGACAGAAATCAACTTATACTTGAACTTTTTAACCAAAGGGCGACGACGGCGTTCGGAAAACTGCAAGTCGAACTTGCAACACTCTCTTATATGTATCCGAGACTTCGGGGCATGCGAAAAGACATGGACAGACAATTCGGAGTCATGGGTATGAGAGGCGCCGGTGAACAAAAGCTCGAGCTCGACAGACGTGTTTTAAGAAAGCGAATAGATAAACTCAAAGAGGATGTTAAGGCGGCACAAGTAGTTCTCGATACGAAGTCGAAGATGAGGACTGAAAGCAGCATTCCAATTGTTTCGTTAATCGGATATTCTAACACGGGAAAGTCGACACTTTTAAATAGAATTATCGAGCTCTCCGGAGCCGACGAAGAGAAGAGTGTTTATGCAGACGACCGGCTTTTTGCAACGCTCGACACGCATGCCAGAAGAATAGAACTTCCGCACGGGGGCGAAATGATTTTGACGGATACGGTCGGGCTTATCAGTGATCTTCCACATCAACTTGTGGATGCGTTTCGCTCAACTCTTTCGGAAATAAAGAGTGCGGATCTTCTTGTTCAGGTTCTGGATATTTCCAACAAAAATTTGGATGTTGAAATTGAAACAACTGAAGAGCTCATTAAAGAGTTGGGGCTTGGCGACAAAAAAATAATAAAAGTTTATAATAAAGCCGACAAAGTTACAGATAAACATATTTATGCGGATGCGGATATGGTTATAAGCGCATATAATGATGCAGACGTTTTAAGTTTATTGACTGCAATTGAGCTCGAACTCTATGGAGAAGCGGTGGAGGAAACAAAGTTTTTTCCTTACAGCGAGGCGAAAGAGCTCAGTTTGTTTATGGAAAGAAACGGAATAATTTCCAAGAAATATTCCGACGAAGGCACAGAGGTAACATATATAAAATATTTGAAGAGGGGTTTATGATATGGATATAAAACCTTTTAAGTCGGTTCAATCTACCGAGGAATTCAGATATGAGATAAGGAAGTCGATATTTTTAGCGGAAGCGAGAATGATTCAATCCGAAGAAGATGCGATAGAATTTATAAACCATGTTAAAGAAAAGCATCCAAAGGCTACACACCACTGTTACGCTTACACTTTCGATGTGGGCGGACTTCGGGAAAAGGCGGAAGATGACGGAGAACCGTCGGGCACCGCGGGACTTCCGATTTTAAAGGCTTTAAAAATGAATGAACTTGAAAACTGTATGATTGTCGTTACGAGATATTTTGGAGGGATAAAACTTGGAGCCGGCGGGCTTACAAGGGCATATATGTCTTCTGCGACAGGTGTAATTGAAGAAGCCGGAATTAGGAGTTTCAAGACTTTTTATGATATAATGATAGATGTGGGTTATGATTTATATGATATTCTTTTGAATTATATAAATAATGCCGCAATTCAGATTTTGGATACGGAATTTTTTGAAGACGTAAAAGTCGTTGTCACTGTTCCGGAAAAATCAAAAGATAAATTCATTTCCGATGTGGCAGATCTCACATCGGGCACTGCAAAAACGGAAATTGTTAAAGAGGTTTTAAGATAGTGATTGATTTTAATTGTGAAATAAATAAAATAAGAGAATTTCTTTTGAACTACTCCAAGGAAACACATACGGACGGATATGTGCTTGGAATTTCAGGGGGGCTCGACTCGTCTGTTACGTTTAAAATTCTGGAGCCTTTGCCGCTTAAATTTATTGCGATAAAGATGCCGATTCACTCGCTTAAAAGTGACGAAATTGATGCGGATTTACTTACAAAGGATTCGGATAGAGAAATTTTAAGAATAGATTTAAGCGATATTTATGATGAGTTTATAAAGGTGCTTCCGGATACAGGTAGCGCGCTTGCAAACACGAATCTGAAACCTAGGCTCAGAATGACGACTTTATATCAGGTTGCACAGACAAACAATTTATTGGTTTGCGGAGCGACAAATAAGAGTGAATATCTGACCGGATATTTTACAAAGCATGGCGACAGCGGAGTTGACGTTATGCCACTCAGGGAATATATAAAGAGCGAGATTTATAAAATGGGAGAACTTCTTGAAGTCCCCGATGCGATTTTAAAAAAACCACCGTCGGCAGGACTTTTCGAAGGACAGACTGATGAAGATGAAATGGGAATTTCATATGCTGAGCTTGACGGATATCTGTCGGGCGAAAAAATAGATGAAAAACAAAAACAAAAAATAGAATCAATGATTAAAAAAACAGAGCACAAAAGATGTGTACCTATATTTTATAAAAGAGAGGAAGAATAATATGTCAGGACATTCAAAATGGAACAATATTAAAAACAAAAAAGGTAAAGAAGACGCAAAGAGAGCACAAGCATTTACAAAAATTGCTAAATATATAATGGTTGCTGTTAAAGAAGGGGGAACAAATCCTGATTTTAACCCATCTTTAAAGGCTGCAATAGATAAAGCTAAAGCTGTAAATATGCCTGCCGACAATATCGACAGAGCTATTAAAAAAGGTGCAGGTGAACTCGACGGCGTAAGTTATGAAGAAATAACTTATGAAGGATACGGTGGAGACGGCGTTGCAATTATGGCACACTGTTTGACCGACAACAGAAACAGAACGGCAGCAGATGTACGTCACGTTTTTGATAAATGCGGCGGAAATCTCGGAACAACTGGCTCGGTTTCATATATGTTTAATATGAAGGGCTACATTGCAATCGAACAAGATGAAGACAATCCGATTGATGTTGACGAACTCATGCTTGAAGCAATTGATGCCGGCGCAGAAGATGTTCAAGCTGAAGACGATGTAATTGAAATTTTTACGGACCCGAAAGACTATGACACTGTAAAGACAGCGCTTGAAAACAAAGGTTATGCAATTGCTGCATCTGAAGTTACATTCATTCCGGACACGGAAATTGAAGTTGAAGAAGAAAAGCGAGCAAAGATTGAAAGGCTTATAGATTCTCTTGAAGAACTCGATGACGTTCAAGAAGTTTATCACAATTTGGCAGATTAATAAATATGAAAACTAAACTAAAGCCCGTTACGTACGGGCTTATATTTTTAATATTTATATTTGCTCTGATTTTTTCCGTACTCGTTTTGTCGTTTAACAAAAGAATTTATAAATCTGTTTATAGGAGCGATGAAAATATAAAGGAATTCAGCGGATTTACCGAAGAGGAGTATCTTGGGGAAATAAAAAGACTTAAGGGATATCTTTTTAATACGAGAGAAGATTCGAGTTTAATTGATTCGGTCTATAGCGAAGACGAGGTCAGCCACATGAAAGATGTCTATAGGCTTTTTCGAATGGTAAGAATTATTTGTATTTTAAGCTTTTTTTCGGCGGCGTTTATTATAATCAAAAATAAAAAGTGTATTTCATCAATCGATATTTCGAGAAGATGGTATTTGTTTATAGTATTCCCGGTTTTAATTTTTGCGCCTGCGATTATAAATTTTGAAAAGTTTTGGACTGCGTTTCATAAAGTTTTATTTTCTAATGATCTTTGGCTCATGGACCCGAGATATTCTCTAATGATTAATTTATTGCCGGAGAAAATATTTTATTCGATATCGATGATGACTATAATTGTTTATTTTATTATAGTTTTGGTTGCAGTTCTATGTTTTAGATTTTTTTCAAAAAGAGAGGAGAAGGTTTCCTATGGAACTAAGTAAATATTTTGACCACACGAATTTGAATCCGAATGCTGTTGAAAGTGATATAATAAAACTTGTGGATGAAGCGAAAAAGCTGAATGTTAAAAGCGTTTGCGTAAATCCATCGTTTGTAAAATTGGCTCACGAACTCTTAAAAGACAGCGATGTTGAGGTTTGTACGGTCGTCGGTTTTCCGCTCGGACAAAACACAACTGCCACAAAAGTTTTTGAAACAAAAGATGCGATCGAAAACGGTGCGGATGAAATTGACATGGTAATAAATGTGGGAAAACTTATTCAATGCGATACAAAATATGTTTCGAACGAAATTAAGAATATAAAAAAAGTTTGCGGAGAAAGGGTTTTAAAGTGCATAATCGAAACTGCACTTTTAACAGACGAAGAAATTCTTTCGGCATCAAAGATTGTTATGGAATCGGGAGCGGATTTTGTTAAAACTTCAACAGGTTTTTCAACAAGAGGTGCATCGGTTCATGACATATTGCTTATAAAAAGTGTTGTAAGTGGGGAATGCGGGATAAAAGCCGCAGGTGGAATAAGAGATAAAAAGTTCGCAATGGATCTAATTGAAGCCGGAGCAACAAGAATTGGAGCAAGCAAATCAAGTTCAATACTTACGCAAAATTAGGAAGTAATAGGATAAAAACGGGGTTATAATGCCCGTTTTTTTTATTACTTTTTTTTATTGTCATAAAACGGTAATAATTAGTGGTAAATCGCCATTCTTTACGGTAAAATATAAGTAAGTGGAGGGAAGTGGTGCTAAGTGGCACTAAGTGGAGATATGGCTGATTTAGATTTTGCTTCAATTGAAAATAGCATGTTGGGCTCATATGAACACACTGTTGACGGAAAAGGCAGACTTATAATTCCGTCAAAGCTGAGAAGCTCGCTCGGTGAAAGGTTCTTTGTAACAATAGGACTTGATCACTGTTTATTTGCGTATAATGAAGAAAATTGGATAAAATTCCAAAATCATATTTCATCGCTTCCACTCTCCAAAAAAGATGCAAGACGTTTGCAAAGAAGCTTCTTCTCAATGGCTGCAGACGTTACAACGGACAAACAGGGAAGGATACTTATTCCGGCAAAGCTGCGAGAATATGCCGGACTTGACAAAGATGTTATTTTACTTGGACTTGCAAACAGAGTTGAAATATGGTCCAAGGAAAGATACGAAGATTACAACGATTTTGAAGACAGCGAAGACGCACTTGAAGAAGTTATGGAAAAGTTTAATTTCGGAGGTGGTCTTGATGGAGACATTTAGCCACAAAAGTGTACTCTTAAATGAGACGATTGACGGTTTAAACATAAAGCCTGACGGATTATATTTGGACGGAACTGTCGGCGGTGGCGGACATAGTTATGAAATTGCAAAAAGACTTACAACGGGTCGTCTTGTATGCATCGACCAAGATGAGGATGCTCTAAAGGCGGCAAAGGAGAAGCTTAGAGAGTTTAAAGATAAGACAACTTTTATAAGAGGCAATTTCAAAAATATGAAAGAACTTTTGATGCCATATGGATTATTCGGATTTGACGGAATAATGCTTGATATCGGAGTAAGTTCATATCAAATTGATGAAAAATCAAGAGGGTTTACAATTAGGGATGACGCTCCACTTGATATGAGAATGGATAGAAGACAGTCTCTCACAGCTGAAGAAATCGTAAATGAGTACAGTCTTGAAGAGCTTACAAAAATTTTCTTTGAATACGGCGAAGAAAGATTTTCAAAAAAGATCGCTCAAAATATTGTAGACGAAAGATTAAACGGAAGAATCACAAGCACAAATCAATTAAATGACATAATAAAAAAATCGGTTTTAGGGGCACCGGACAAAAAGACGAAGTCGCTTTTAAGAATTTATCAAGCTCTTAGAATTGAAGTAAACGATGAATTAAATGCACTTCAATCGGCAATAGAGGACGCATTCTTTCTTTTAAAAAGCGGTGGACGACTTGCAATTATATCGTTTCATTCGCTCGAAGACAGAATCGTAAAAAACGCATTCAGATATTACGAACTCGATTGTATCTGCGATCCGAAGCAACCCGTTTGTACATGCGACAAAGAAAAAACGGGGAATGTTATTACAAGAAAACCGATAACAGCTTCTAAAAATGAACTTAAGGAAAACAGTAGAGCTCACAGTGCAAAGCTCAGAATAATAGAAAAAATATAAGGAGGAAATATGACAAATTTAGCATATGAAATTAAAAATGAAGATTTGGATTCAAAGCGCAAAAAGGCTCTTGCAGTAAAAAAGAAGAACGAAAAAGCGCTTAAAAGAAAGTTGATGAGAGATGCTTCACTTGCATTATTTGTGATTATTTCCTTTGCATTTTCTTATATAAACGGCAGAGCCGGAGTATCAAAATTGCAATCTGAAGTAAATCACATAAAAACAAATATTGCCACAGTTCAAAAGGAAATTGATTTGAAGGAAGCAAAGCTTGAAAAAATTCGCTCCTCAAAATTGGTCGAAGAACAAGCTCAAACTCTTCTTGGAATGATTTATCCGGGAGAGAATGACAAGATTTATATAAATTCACAAGAAACACAAGAAAAAGTTTTAGTAAAAAAGAAGACTTTTGATACAATCTTTGGAGCATTATTCAGATAATGAAGAATAAAATAAATAAAAGGATTAAAAAGACAAACAAACTTAGAAACGGTAGAGTTTTGTTTGTGGTTTTTGGAATTTCTTTATTCGCTATATATGTTTTGTTTAAACTTTTTGATGTTGCTATCATAAAAGGGGCGGCATTAAAAAAAGATGCACTTTCCCAATGGACAAAAAGCTACAGTATAAATAATACTCGTGGGGAGATTTTGGATTCGGAAGGAACCAGACTTGCTTTTAATATTCCGGCATACACAGTTTGGCTAAATCCAAATACTTACAAGGGAACTGCAGAGGACGGCTCCGGTGGAAACAAGAATAAGGAAAAATTTGTTCAGGAAGTTGCTGAAGTTTTTGATTTGGACACGGAAGACATTTTAAAAATTCTTGAAGGCGAAAAAAGAACTAAAATTGTTCAATGGGCGCCGGAAACAAATGTGGAAGAAATAAGAAATTTGGAAGACTTTGATACGAAAGGTCTTGAAATAGAGGAAAGAGAAAGACGCTTTTATCCGGACGGATTTATGTATGACCATATTTTAGGTTTTACGGACATTGACCAAAACGGTCTTTCCGGACTTGAACTAACGATGAACGACAGTCTTTTCGGTGAACCGCAAAGAGTTATAAAGATGACGGACATGTATAACAAGATATTGCCGTTTTCGGAAGTAAAGACATTTGGCGGCGACGGAAGAGGGGACGTCATTTTAACAGTTTCTGATAAAATTCAACGAATTGCAGACAGAGAAGCATTAAGAGCGAAAGAAGAAAACAATGCGAAGAGTGTTTCGGTAATTGTTATGGACCCGACGAACGGGGACATTCTTGCGATGACCGACACAAATAAATATGACAATAACAATCCGCGAGCTCCAAGAGATGAAGCGCAGGCGGAAGAGTGGAAAGATAAAACTAATGATGAAATGATCGGGGAGTGGCAAAAGAATTGGAACAATTTAAATGTGAATGTTCTTTACGAGCCAGGCTCCACTTTTAAGACGGTCACTTTATCTGCGGCAATAGAGGAAGGACTTGCAGACGATTCTACAGACCTTTATTGTAATGGTGCCGTTACAGATATTCCGGGAATTGTGTTAAGATGTGTAAGGTGGCAAAATCCGCACGGGAAACTTGACATCACGCATGCATATTCCGAAAGCTGTAACGTTGCATTTATTCAAATCGCAAGAAAACTTGGACGTGAAAAATTCCTTAAGTATATAAAAGCGTATGGCTTTGGAGAAAAGAGCGGCGTTGATTTGAACGGTGAACAAAGCGGTATTATACCGCAAACTGTTTTAGATATGACACCGGCAACACTTGCGACTGTAAGCTATGGACAAGGAATTGCGAGCACAAATATACAATCTTGTATGGCGATGTCAGCCGCCGTTAACGGAGGATATCTTTTAAAACCGAGAATTGTGAAAGAAATTCGCTCAAACGGAGAAGTTATAAAAAGATTTCCTGTGGAAATCAGAAGAAAAGTTATTTCCAAGAGAACGTCTGACAAGATGAGAGAAATTATGGAAGTGACAGTAAATGAAAACAATAAACTTGGACGTGTTGAGGGCTTCAGAGTCGGCGGCAAATCGGGAACGGCGATGGTTCCGGACAAAGGAAAATATTTAAAGGATAAATACATTGCTTCATTTGTCGGTGTTGCGCCGATTGATGACCCGAAAGTTTTGGTTTTTGTTTCAGTTGAGGAACCTGGAAATGGTATTCCTTACGGAGGAACGATTGCCGGACCTGTCAGCTCGAGGATTATGTCGGATATTTTCCCGATTTTGGGAATAAAGCCAAGCACAGAAACAACTGAAGAAAAGGAAGAAGTTCTTTCGGTTCCGGACATTATGGGCATGAGCCTTAAAGATGCAGCAAAGCTTTTAAATGAAAGCAAAGTTAAATTTAGACTTGACCAAGACGACATTAAAGAAAATTCAATTGTAGAAGAAGTCAATCCGGCGGTCGGTTCGTATATCGGTAAAGACGATATAGTGCTTATCGAGGTTAAAAATTTAAAACCTGAGGAAGAAGTTCCGAATTTTAAGGGACTCACTATTGACGAAGCGAAGGAATTGGCAAAGAGTCGTGGAATAAAGATTAATACTTCAGGCAAAGGCAAGTGTGTAAAGCAAACTGCTGAGCCGGGAAGTGAAATTAAAGATGACATGAGAATAGATTTAGTATTTGAAGAGGAATAGAATGGATTATTTTTATCTTATAGCAGCATTTGTTGTATCCGTATTTTTGGGTGAATGGACTGTTGCTTATTTGAGAAAACTGAAAATGGGACAGGAGATAAGAGAAGAGGGACCTAAAAGTCATTATGTGAAGGCGGGCACTCCTACGATGGGCGGAATATTTTTTATTGCCGCCTATGTGATTTTATCGATTGTTTTTATGATATTTAAAGAATGCGATATTAAAGTTGCGATATTTCTATTGGTTGCGCCGCTGCTTTTCGCAGGAATCGGTTTTTTGGACGACTACGAAAAGATTGCGAAGAAAAACAATTTGGGGCTAACCGCAAAACAAAAACTCGTTCTCCAAATAGTATTCTCATTTGCAATGACTCTTTATGTGAGATTTGTACTCAAATTCGATACGGATATATATATTCCGTTTATGAAAAAAACAGTTGATATCGGGATATTTTATTTTCCGTTTATGATTTTAGTTATAACGGGTTCAACAAATGCAGTCAATTTGACTGACGGACTCGACGGATTATGTGGTGGAGTAAGTGCAGTTGTGCTTGTGGCTCTTGGAATTGTGTCGCGTCATATGCCTCAGTTTGAAGTGGAGTATATGTCACACATTCTTTCAGGGGCGCTCCTTGGATTTTTGGTTTACAATATATATCCTGCAAAAGTTTTCATGGGAGACACGGGTTCTCTATTTCTTGGAGGATATTTGGCAACGGCATTTATGCTTATGAAGCAACCGATTCATCTTGTTATTCTTGGATTGGTTTATGTAATTGAAACACTTTCTGTAATAATTCAAGTTTTATATTTCAAAAAAACGGGAAAGAGATTTTTCAAGATGGCACCGATTCACCATCACTTTGAAATGAAGGGACATCATGAAAAGGATATAGTCACGGCATTTGTAATAATAACTTTTGTTATTGCAGTAGTTTATATTATTTTTACAAGGAATGGTATATTATGATTCTGGTTATGGGTTTACAAAAAACGGGACAAAGTATCACGGACTATCTTACAAAAAAAGATAGGTCTTACTGCGTCTATGACAAAAAAGAAGAAGTTCTTTTAAGATATGAAGTTTTGGGGATAAAGACTTACAAAGACGACGAACCGATTACAGATCGCTCAATCGACCTTGTTGTAAAAAGCCCGGGAATACCTCCTTATGAGCCGCATATAAAATATTTTAAATCAAAGGGTATTCGCGTGATTTCAGACGTTGAATTCTTTTATATGGAATTTAAGCCGAAAAATATAATTGCGATAACGGGCACAAATGGAAAAACAACTACGACAGAGATGGTGTATGAACTTTTGAAAAAAAGAGAACCTGTGCTCGCCGGAAATATCGGAATGACAATTTTTAGTAATGACATGGACAGAGACAGGGACGATATTTATGTGTTCGAACTTTCGAGTTTTCAACTTGAAAACACCGACACGTTCAGGCCGAGAGTTGCAGTTTTGTTAAATATTGAAGAAGATCATCTCGATTGGCACGGAAGTTTTGAAAATTACAAAAAGGCAAAGTACAAAATCTTCAAAAACCAACGTCCGGGAGATGCACTTATAATAAGTGCGGACCACATTAACGAATCGGAAATTCGCACAGCTGCAGATATCTACAAACTCTCTCTTGACAAAAAGGAAGGCATGAATGCATATTTGGATGGCGACGACGTCGTTTTTGATATAAATGATTTCAAAAAAAGAGTTCCTATTTCAAAGCTCAGATATAAAGAAAAGCACAATATTATAAACTTTATGGCTGCGGTTTTGGCTGCAAGCTTTTACGAACTCACGGACGAAATGTTAGATGATTTTCTGGGTACTTTTAGACTTGATTATCACCGAGTCGAATTTGTCGATGAGGTAAGTGGGGTCACATTTATTGACGACTCAAAAGCTACAAATCCGTCGGCGACAGTTTCGGCTATAATGAGCACGCCGGAAAACACAACACTTCTTCTCGGCGGTTTTGATAAAAAGACCGATTTTACAGATTTGATAAAACTTGGCGGGGAAAAAGTTAAAAGTATGATTTTCTTCGGCGATATAAATGGAAAACTTAAAGAAACTGCTGATAAACTGGAAGTTATGAACTATTTTATGGCGGACAGATTAATTGATGCATTTACAAAAGCGGTGGAAATTTCAGAACCTGGAGATACTGTTCTTTTGAGCCCGGGCGCATCAAGCTTTGATGAGTTTAAAGGCTACGAAGAAAGAGGAGATTATTTTAAAGAACTTGTAAGGGAATTAAAAGATGGAACAATCAAACGTATATAGAATAAGACCAAAATTTGATTATGTTTTGTTTTTATCTATATGGGCGCTTGTTCTTATCGGAATTTTGATGGTTTATTCGTCGAGCTATCCAATCGGAATAAAAGAAAAAAATAACGGCACTTATTTTTTCATGAGACATTTGGTCTTTATCCTTATTGGAACGATAGCGATGTTTGTTGCAATGGTTTTTCCATTAAAGACACTCAGAAAATACAGTGGATTTATTTGGCTTATGACAGTTGGACTATGTATTATACCGTTCTTCTCTCCGCCGATTGAAAACACATACAGATGGATAAATGTTTTTAATAAATTTACGTTGCAGCCGTCGGACTTATTAAAAGTTTCGGCAGCACTACATTTTCCGGTAATTTTGTCGAGGACGAGAAAGTCCGATGTTGAGAGACTTGTTTTTTCGTTGGGATTTATAGGGCTTAATGTGGGACTTGTATATCTTCAAAGAGACCTTTCAACCGCGCTTGTAATTGCAGCAGCTCTTTTCGTAATGTATTTTGTGACTACTATGAAAATAGGCGAAGCAATGGTTTATGCAATGGCTGTCCCTGTAGGGGTATTTTATATAGCAAACAAGGGATTTAGATCGAACAGAATCAAGGCGTTTTTGGATCCGTTCTCAGACAGTTTAAATGTAGGATGGCACACGATTCAAGGAATGTACGCGGTTGCAAACGGAGGACTTTGGGGAGTTGGAATCGGAAATTCGATTCAAAAATACTTTTATGTATACGCTGCGTACTCCGACTATGCATTTGCAATAGTTGTCGAAGAGCTTGGATTTGTGAGAGCAGCATTGATTCTACTTTGTTATTTTTTTATATCTTTTAAATTTATAACATACGGACTAAGAATGATGGACACATTCACATCCACATTTTTGATTGCAGTTGGAACATATATCGGATTTCAAAGTTTAGTTCATATGGGAGTTGTTGTTAATGCGGTCCCGTCGACCGGTATAACGCTTCCGTTTATTAGCTACGGGGGAACCTCGATTTTGGCATATTTCACTATGGTTGGACTTGCTTTTAATATTTTAAACCATTGTCCGAGAAGGGAGCTTAAATGATATATTTTATAAGCGGTGGAGGAACTGCGGGACACATTTATCCTGCGATTTCAATTGCCGATTCAATTCGAAAAATAGATGAAAATGCAAAATTTTATTATGTCGGAATCAAAGGAAAACTTGAAGAAGAAATCGCGAAAAAAGAAGGATATGAATTTTTGCCGGTAACTTCTATGCCGCTCATTTTAAAACCGTCGGTCAAAGCTGTAAAGAGTTTTAATTCGTTTGTTAAAGGTGTAAAAACATCAAAAAAGTACATTGATAAATACAAGCCGGACGCAATAATATGTACCGGCGGATATGTTTCGGGACCGATAGGATACGCTGCAAAGCTTAGGAAAGTTCCGCTATACATTCACGAGTCAAATGCATATCCCGGCATTACCACAAATTTTTTGGATAGATTTTCAAGAATCACATTTCTTCCGTATGAAAGTGTAAAAGAAAATTTTAAAAACAAAAAGAATAAAGTTGTTGCGGGTACTCCCATAAGAAGTCAATTCAATATGGAAATTAAAGATGAAAATCATAAACTCACTGTTTTGTCTTTTGGCGGAAGCGGAGGTCAAAAGTCTTTGAACGAGGCAGTAGGTGGAATATTTAACGAATATAACGATTTTAAATATGATTGGATACACATTTGCGGCAGAAATTGGGAGAAGGAGTTTCATGAATTAGTTCCTGAATTACCTGAATACGCGACGGTTTATACTTATTATCACGAGTTTTATGAACTAATGAAAAAAGCGGATTTAGTAATTTGCGGATGCGGCGCACAAACTTTGAACGAAGTGAGCGCTATGAAAAAACCGTCGGTACTGATTCCTAAGATGAATGTTGTAAAAAATCATCAATATTTCAATGCAAAGAAATATGAAGATGAAAATGCCGGGGTCCTAATAAAGGAAACGGATTTAAATAAAAATATTTTGCTTGAGGTTGTCGACAAACTAATGAACGACAGAGAAAAGCTTCGAGCTATGGGAGAAAATGCGGGACACCTTTTTGTAAGGGACTCAGCGGATATTATTGCAAAAAATATTTACGAGGATTTGAAGAGATAGATGAGAAGAGTTTCCGGAAAAGAAAGAAGAAGAATAAGACAAGCAAGAAATTTGGGCATTACAATAAGTTTGTTTTTGTCCATAATTTTGCTTGCTTTTTTGTATATTGGAAGCATTTTTAATATAGAGAACATTGAAACTTCCGGAAATCACAAGACATCATCGAGTGACCTTATAAACGGTAGCGGCATTCGTTTCGGCGAAAATATTTTCAAAGTAAGCACAAAAGAAGCCGAAGAGAATTTGCTTAAACTTCCGTATGTGAAAACGGCGAGTGTTACGAGAGAAAAGAAGAACACAATCAGAATTACTGTTGTTGAAAGGGAAGAGGTTTTCAGCATTCTTTCAAACGGGGTGATATTCACATGTGACAGAGACGGAAGAATACTTTCAAAGAGTAAAACTACAAGTGTTTATCCGATTGTTAAGGGAATTGATGTAAACGATTCGGATTTGGGGCTTAATATTTTTGAGGAAAATGAAGATATTGAACCTTTAAGAGATATTATAACCACCGCAATCGATATGGATATAATTGACAAATATCTCGAGATTCGTTTGCAAAAAAACAAGGAATTCGGTCTTACAAGAGTTGGAAATATAAAGATTGATTTTGGGAAGAGCGAAAGAATCAAAAACAAGTTTAATTTTATTGAAAAAACATTAGAGTCTTTGGAGGCAAAGGGAAAAACGACAACGCTTATAAAACTCAATATGGATCCGCCTGTAACATTTTTAAAGGACGGTGAGAAAGTTGAAGAATAAGCTTGGGCTTGCGATAATTGCAATTCTTTTGGGGCTTTTAATCGGGCTTCAAATAAGAACTATAAATTTAAATACTTCACAGAAAAAAGACGGGAGCACTCTTCGAGCGAAAGAGCTTGCGGAGCTTTTGAAGAAGTCTCAAGAAGAAAGGGACCGACAAAAAGAAGAGATTCAAGAGCTTAATAAAAAGTTATACGAATATGAAAACAAGTTAAAAACAAAAGATAATTCGAACAGCGAGCTTTACGACGAAATAGAAAAGCTTAAAATAATTGCAGGGCTAACAGATGTAAAGGGACGTGGAATTGAACTTAAAATTTCGGTTCCGTCAAATGTGTCGAATGTAACGGAAGATGTTATTGCGGACAATCCGGAAACTCTTTTAAAGCTTATCAGCGCATTAAACGCAGCGGATGCGGAGGCAATCTCGATAAACGGACAAAGAATAACTTCGACATCCGAAGCCGAAAGAGCGGGCAATTTTCTTCAAATCAACGGAGTCGCAATCGCTTCGCCATATATTGTTAAAGCAATTGGCGATTCAGATACACTAAAGTCGGCTCTAAAGATTAAGTCGGGAGTGGTTGATACACTTAATGCACTTGGTTTGGTTGTAGATTTGACGGTAAAAGAAGATGTTGAAGTCGAGAAGCTTCAAAAAATGCCTGATATTCATTTTACAACGGAAGTGAAGACGGATGACAAATGATGTTATGAAAAACATTTTGTTTGGAGTGCTTTCGGTAATTTTAGGAGTTTTAATTTCTATGAGCGTCAAGGAAAAGTCGGAGATAATGAGTCCAATGTCTATTGAAAAAATAGAAAATTACAACAGAGAACTTAGTGTGATTGAAAATCAAATAAATGTAGATAGAGAAATTATCTCTCACATTAAATCTTCAATCGAAGAAAAAAGCAGTCCGGAGTACCTGGAGGAGATGAAATTAAGCCTTCAAAATGAGCTCAAGGAGCTGAAAATTTTATCCGGCAAATATGATATAAAAGGCGAGGGAGTTATTATCGAAATTGATGACTCAAAAGATGAAGATTTTAAAAACACAAATCTCGGTGTTATTCATGACATAGATATAATGATAATTTTAAATGAACTCAAATGCGCGGGCGTTGATGCGATAAGCATTAACGACATACGAGTTATGGGCGAGAGCGAAATAAAATGTATGGGACCGACAGTTCGAGTTGACGGACATTCTAAAGCAACGCCGTTTATAATAAAAGCGGTTGGAGATATGGAGATGATTTATAATATGATGAACGACAAAAATTCGTATTTAAAACTTTTGGAGTCGACATATTATATGGATGTAAAAATAGAGAAAGATAAGAATATAGTAATTCCGAAAAGTGATAGGAGGATTTAGTTGTGTCAATTGTACTTGTTGGAATTTTAATCGGTATTATAATCGGAATTTTTATTCCGTACACATACAATACTGTTTACAGCCTTTATGTGTCAGTTATAATATTAGCTTCGCTCGATTCTATTTTGGGAGGACTTAATGCGGATCTACAAAATAAATTTGATACAAAGATATTTATGTCCGGTTTAATCGGAAATACTTTTATCGCTGTTTTTTTAACATATTTTGGAGATAGAGTCGGAGTTCCGATTTATTATGCCACAATAGTTGTGTTTGGGACACGTATTTTTAACAACTTTGCTGAAATAAGAAGAATTTTGATAAAAAAATTAGAAAAAAAAGAAAAAGTATGATATAATATAAATAAATATATGGAGGATTAATATGATTGATTTTGATATGGACGTTGATAAGTTTGCCAAGATTAAAGTAATTGGTGTTGGCGGAGGCGGAAACAACGCCGTGAATAGAATGATTGAATGCGGGGTAAAGGGCGTTGAATTTATTGCGCTTAATACCGACAGACAAGCATTACAAACAAGTAAAGCAGAATCAAGAGTTCAACTCGGCGAAAAGATTACTAAAGGACTTGGCGCAGGTGCAAATCCAAGCATTGGAGCACAAGCTGCACTTGAAAACAAAGATGAAATAATTGAGCATTTGCAAGGAGCCGACATGGTTTTCATTGCAAGTGGTATGGGTGGAGGCACAGGAACAGGAGCTGCTCCTGTTGTTGCTGAGCTTGCAAAGGATATGGGTATTCTCACTGTCGGGGTTGTTACAAAACCATTCACATTTGAAGGCAGACAAAGAATGAAAAATGCAGAGACCGGAATTAACGAACTCAAAATGAAGGTCGACACATTGGTTACAATTCCAAATGACAAGCTTTTACAAATTGCTGAAAAGAAGACAACAATGAAAGAAGCTTTCATGATGGCAGACGATGTTTTAAAACAAGGTATTCAAGGTATTTCCGATTTGATTTCGGTTCCTAACCTCATCAACCTTGACTTTGCTGACGTCAAGACAATCATGGCAGATCAAGGAATTGCTCACATGGGTATCGGTTACGCTCAAGGTGACAACAGAGCTTGCGAAGCTGCTAAGGAAGCAATCGAAAGTCCGCTTCTTGAAACTTCAATTGAAGGTGCAAAGAGTGTTCTTATTAATATCACAGGCGGAGATGACCTTGGAATGCTCGAACTTAACGAAGCTGCTGACTTCATCAGACAAGCTGTTGATCCGGATGCAAATATCATTCTCGGTGCAGGAATTGACGAGTCTCTCGGAGATTCAATCAAGATTACCGTTATTGCTACCGAATTCGGTGAAAAGAAGGAAAAGAACGGAGAAGAAAAGACTTCTGAAAAAGAAGAAAAGGAAGAAGATAAATCAGCTTCCACATCATCAAAGGGTTTACCTTGGGACTTAGATATCCCGCCGTTTCTTAAGAACTAATTTCGATTAGAAGACAATAACAATAGGTCCGTACAAATTAATTAATTTAGTTTGGCGGACCTTTTTTTAGCGCATAAGGAGGTTTATATGTATTGTCCTAAATGTGGATATATAGATTCTAAAGTTGTCGACTCAAGACAAAGTGAAGATCGGAAAACTATCAGAAGAAGACGCGAATGCCTTAAATGCAAACATAGATTTACGACATATGAAAGATACGAGGAAACTCCTTTAGTTGTACAAAAGAAGGACGGTACAACTGAAGAGTTCGATAGAGAAAAAATACTTAAAGGAATTATAAGAGCTGCTGAAAAAAGACCTGTTTCAATTGAAGCGATGAACGAAATTGTCGACTCAATTGAGAAAGAACTGTCAAACTCAATGGCAAGGCAAATTAAAAGCAAGAAAATCGGCGAGATGGTAATGGACAGATTGAAAGATGTCGATGAAATAAGCTATGTCAGATTTGCAAGTGTATATAGAAGTTTTAAAGATACTCAAAGTTTTTATGACGAGCTGAAGAAGATGATAGAAGAAAGAGGAAATAATGGCGACAAATAAAATAAAATTGGCGGCTTTTGATATGGATGGAACTCTTTTAAATGATAAAAAGGAGATAACACCAAAAACCGAAAAAGTTTTAAAGGAACTTCAAAAACAGGGTGTGGAACTCGCTTTTATCACAGGTAGAGTATATGTAAGTCCTTATTATTATGCAAAAGTTCACGGACTGGATTTGATGATTGCGGCGACAAACGGCTCTCATGTTGTAGATAAAAATGGCAATGTAATATATGAGGCGAAGCTCGACAAGGAAACTGTCAATAAAGTTCTTGATTTACTTAAGGACACCGGTTTTTATTTTCATCTCTATCCGATTGACGGTCTTATTACAAGCGAAGAAAATTCGAGCAATCCGCTCTCGGAGATTCATGGTAGAATGCCTGAGGGCTATGAAGATAAAATGCGCCGTGTGATTCTTCCTTATGATGAACTTTATAATATAGATGACGATATTTATAAGATTATAATTATCACGGATGACAACGAAGCGAGACTTAAGTTCAGAGAACTTCTCGATAATGAAGGGATATTCAACTCCTCTTCGTGGCAAAACAATATCGAAATTACATCATTTAAGGGCACGAAAAAGTATGGCGTAGAAGCTATGCTTAAAAATCTCGGAATCAGTTGGGACGACGTTTGGGCTTTCGGAGACAACGAAAATGATCTGCCGATGCTTCATCTTGCGGGGCATCCTTTTATTATGGGAAATGCAACGGATGAAATAAAAAAAGAGAGTAGGGCGACAGTAGTTGGCGACAATGATGAAGAGGGTGTTGCCAATGCACTTATTAAGGAGTTTAATTTAAATTGTTAAATATAGTATTTTTTGAACCGGAAATTCCGTATAACACAGGTGCTATTGCGAGAACTTGCGCACTTACAGACACGAGGCTTCACCTTATAAAGCCTCTAAGTTTTTCGATTGACGAAAAGGCGGTTAGACGTGCGGGACTTGACTATTGGCCACTTGTTGATTTGCATTTGTATGAAAATTATGAAGATTTTAAATCCAAAAATCCGGGGGTAACTTTATATTGTGCGACAACAAAGGGGCAAATCAGATATTCGGATGTGAAATTTAAAGATGAAGACTTTATAATGTTTGGACGTGAAACGTCAGGTCTTCCGCCGGAAATAATGGAAGAAAATCATGACAATCTTATAACTATACCTATGATACCGGAGTTAAAAAGAAGTTTGAATCTCGCAAATTCGGCAAATATAATTTTGTATGAAGCGCTTAGACAACTCGATTTTCCATTTGTTCACTAGTTTATAGAAATTTAAAAGTGCTTTAAATTACTTTTAATAATTATTTTTTTATGATATTATTTAGGTGTAGTTTATTTTTAAGGAGATAATATGGAAATTGCTATGAAAGTTATCTGCGGCTTGGGTCTTTTTATGTATGGTATGACCCTTATGGGCGAAGGACTTCAAAAAGCTGCAGGAAGTAAGCTTAAAGCCATTGTAGGTGCTCTTACTCAATCCACATTCAGAGGAATACTTGTAGGTGCACTGGTTACATGTTTAATTCAATCAAGTAGCGCAACAACTGTTATGGTTGTCGGTTTTGTAAATGCAAACATAATGACTTTGAATCAAGCAGTTGGAGTTATTATGGGTGCAAACATCGGAACGACAATAACATCGTTTATCATTGCACTTAATTTGGGACAGTATTCGCCTATTTTGGTGGGAGTCGGAACTCTTTTTTATCTTATAGGCAAAACAAAATCTACAAAGTCACTCGGTGAATCATTTTTGGGATTCGGTCTTTTATTTCTTGGAATAATGATGCTTGAGCAGGGGTTGGAACCTTTGAGCAACAATCAACTATTCTCAAATTTCATGCAGCAATTGAATTCGCCGTTTTTAGGTTTACTTATAGGTGTTATTGCAACAACAATACTACAAAGCTCATCTGCAACTGTAGGAATTATGCAGGCTCTCGGGATGCAAGGGCTCATGCACATAGGAGCGGCTTTTCCAATGCTTCTCGGTACAAATATAGGAAGTACGACTACTGCGATATTGAGTTCTCTTGGTGCACATAAAACTGCAAAAAGAGCTGCGCTTATTCACTTTTTATTTAACTTTATAGGTTCTATAATTTTTATGATAATATTCATAATAATAAAACCGTGGTATGTTGCTTTTATGGAGGCGAATATCTCAAGTCTCCCTACTCAAATAGCAGTGTCTCACCTTGCATTCAACCTTATAAATACAATACTTTTTCTTCCGTTTATCAATGGACTTGTAAAAGTGACTGAAAAGATTATACCGGGGGTTGATAAGGATCAAGAACAAGTTTCAATTTATCTTGACGACCGTATTTTACAGACACCGGCAATTGCTCTTGGACAGGCTACAAAAGAAATGGAAAGAATGAGCGATATGGTCAAAACTTCACTCCGTGAGGCGGAAAATTTAATAGTTTATGGCGACAGAACGAAGTTTGACACCATAATGGAAAGGGAGTCAATAATAAATAAAATGCAAAGAGAGATAACGGCATACCTTATAGAACTTAGCCACTCTCCACTTTCCGACGAGCAACATAAAGATGTTGATGACCTATTTTATATGATAAGCGATATTGAAAGATGTGGAGACCATATAAAAAACATTGCGGAACTTATAGACGACATAGATAAAGACTCTATAAAATTTGACGATGTACTAAGAGAGCAAATGAAAAATATGTTCGATGAATGTTCTCTTTCATTCGAAACGTCAATAAAAGCATTTGTAGGAAGAGATGCTGACCTTGCAAGAGAAGTATTTAAGATAGAAGACCATGTTGACGATATGGAAGAGGAATACAGACAAAATCACATAAGAAGACTTTCAAACAAGTACACTGACGCACCGCCGGGAATTATATTTTTGGATTGCATATCAAATCTTGAAAGAGTCAGTGACCACAGCAATAATATCGCCACATACGTTGTCAATAGGGAAAACGTATAGGAAATATTTATAAAAAAAATTAAAAATATTTGAAAAAGCTATTGCATTCTTAGCGCATAAATGATACAATGTAAGTACAAGCTAATAACGACTGGTTGATTTCAAACGGGAGAGACCGCAATATATAGTGGCGCCGAAGGTATAATAAGGATGTCTTAGAAGGACTCAGGCAAAAGGACCGTTTGAGGGACAGACCTCTGGAAAGGAATTTATTCGCCGAAGGAGCAATCGATATAAAATTTGAGAATCTCTCAGGTAAAAAATACAGAGCCAAAATAGGTTCTGTATTTTATTGTTTAAAAGCTTGTAAACTTTCGAAGTTGTTACAGTGTAGTAACAATGTTTAAGAATTGTTTATTATATGCCACAAAGGGTATATGTATAATAGATAATCGTATTAAGGAGGAATATTATGTACGACGTGATCGTTATTGGTGCGGGTCCTGCAGGACTTGCAGCAGGACTCTATGCTTCAAGAGCTAGACTTAAGACACTTATTCTTGAAAAAGAAAAGGCTGGTGGACAAATTGTTATTACGGATGATGTTGAAAACTATCCGGGTTCAGTTGAAAATGCTTCAGGTCCAAGCCTAATTAAAAGAATGAAAGACCAAGTTGATAACTTCGGTGCTGAATTCGTTTTAGATTCAGTTCAAAAAGTTGAACTTGAAGGTAAAGTTAAGAAAGTAATCGGTAAAGACAACACATATGAAGGAAAGACAGTAATTGTTGCAACAGGTGCAACACCAAGAAAAATTGGCTGTCCGGGAGAAGTTGAATTCACAGGAAGAGGCGTAAGCTATTGCGCAACATGTGACGCTAACTTCTTTGAAGATATGGAAGTTTATGTTGTCGGCGGTGGAGATTCTGCTTTCGAAGAAGCGATGTATCTTTCTAAATTTGCAAGAAAGGTTACACTCGTTTACAGAAAAGGCAAGGAAGAAGCTCGCGCTGCTGAAAGTATCAAAGAAAAAGCTTTCAAAAATCCGAAACTTGACTACATCTGGAACGCAAATGTTGTAGAAGTAAAAGGTGATGGAATTTTAACAAGCATTGTTCTTGAAGATACAAATACACATGAAAAACGCGAAATCTTCGCTGATGAAAACGACGGAACATTCGGTCTATTCGTATTCGTCGGATATATTCCTAAGAACGAATTGGTTGAAGGAATCCTCGATATGGAAAACGGATATGTTGTTACAGATGAAAACATGCACACAAATATTCCGGGAGTATTCGCAGCAGGAGACAACCGTAAGAAAGAATTAAGACAGGTAGTTACAGCTACTGCAGACGGCGCTATTGCCGCAACACAAGCTGAAAAATATATAAACGAACACTTTGAATAATAAGGAGGTTTCAAGATGTTAGAAGTAACAAAAGACAATTTTGAACAAGAAGTTAAAAAAAGTGAAGGATTTATCCTAGTTGACTTTTGGTCACAAGCATGCGAACCATGTAAGGCACTTATGCCACATGTTCACGCAATGGAAGAAGATTTCCCTAATGTAAAATTCTGTTCATTCGATATCGGAACAGGCAGAAGAGTTGCAATCGGAGAAAAAGTTTTAGGACTCCCTGTTATTGCTATCTACAAAGATGGTGAACAAGTTTACAGATTAGACAAAGAAGAAGCAACTAAAGAATCTGTACGCGAAATGCTTGAAAAGACAAAATAGTCTTTTAAATAAACTCACAACCCCGGAGAAAAGGGGGGAGACCAAAAGTCGAAAAGCCCTGACGGGAACCTGAACTATTCCCTTATGGGGCGCCCTATCACATAAGTGATATAATCTATAGAATGGTGCGGCATTAACCGCAAGGAGATTGACATATTTAACTGCCTGTTTGTGAGATACGTTCAGGCGGTTCAAATATAAATTAAGTTTTTTAAGGAGGTGAGTTTATGCGTCTCGAAATTGGTAATATCATCATTAAAGATATTCAATTCGGTGATAAAACCGAGATAAAAGATGGTACACTTTTTGTTAACAAACAAGAAATCATCGACTTGGTTTTAGAGGATGAACACATCAAATGTGCTGATGTATTTTTAGCACGTCCGGGTGAAAGTGTAAGAATTACACCTGTTAAGGATGTTGTTGAACCACGCGTAAAAGTAGAAGGTCCAGGCGGAGTTTTCCCGGGCGTCTTGTCAAAAGTTGACATCGTCGGAAGCGGTAAAACTCACGTACTGAAAGGTTGTGCAGTTATGACAACCGGTAAGATCGTCGGATTCCAAGAAGGAATCGTTGACATGACAGGTCCGGGAGCACAATATACACCGTTCTCAAAAACTCTAAATATTGTTCTAAAAGCAGATCCAATCGATGGACTAAAACAACACGAACATGAAAAAGCTCTCAGATATGCAGGTTTTAAAACAGCTGCTTATCTAGCAGAAGCCGGAAGAAATTTAGAGCCGGATGAGACAGAAGTGTATGAAACACTCCCATTCATGGAAGGAGCAGAAAAGTTCAAAGGACTACCGAGAGTAGCTTATGTACAAATGCTTCAATCACAAGGATTGCTCCACGACACATATGTTTATGGAGTAGATGCTAAGCAAATCGTTCCTACAATTTTGTACCCGACAGAATTATTTGACGGTGCAATCATCAGTGGTAACTGTGTATCAAGTTGTGATAAGAACCCGACATATGTTCACATGAACAATGAAGTTGTTAAAAACTTATATAAAGTTCATGGAAAGGACATAAACTTCGTCGGTATGATTATTACAAATGAAAACGTCTATTTAGCTGACAAGGAAAGATCATCTAACTGGACAGCTAAGTTATGCAGAATGCTTGACTTGGACGGAGTAATCGTATCACAAGAAGGTTTCGGAAACCCTGATACTGACTTGATTATGAATTGCAAAAAGATAGAAAAGCAAGGAGTAAAGACAGTTATTATTACTGACGAATATGCAGGAAGAGATGGCGGAAGCCAATCACTTGCCGACGCAGATCCTTTGGCAGATGCTGTTGTTACAGGTGGTAACGCAAACCAAGTAATTGATTTGCCGCCGATGGACACAGTAATCGGAGACACTCAATATGTAGACATTATTGCAGGTGGCTTTGACGGATCACTTAGAGAAGATGGTTCAATCGAAGTTGAAATCCAAGCAATAACCGGCGCTACAAATGAAACCGGATTTAACTATTTAACCGCAAGAGGAAAATAGTATAATTCAAAATAAAAACTAGAGGGAAACCTCTAACCATTTCATTCATTAAATTGAAAGGAAAAACACTATAAATATTTTAAGGAGGAAACCATATGTTATTTACAGATAGCACAAAGGTCATCATCATTGGTGACAGAGATGGTATCCCAGGTCCAGCTATGGAAGAATGCATAAAGACGACTCCGGCTGAAGTAGTATTTAGTGCTACAGAATGCTTCGTCTGAACCGCCGCAGGAGCTATGGACTTGGAAAACCAAAACAGAGTTAAAGAAGCCGCAGAAAAATACGGCGCAGAAAACGTTTTAGTTTTACTAGGTGGGGCAGAAGCTGAAACAGCAGGATTAGCTGCTGAAACAGTTACAGCCGGTGACCCTACATGGGCAGGTCCGCTCGCTGGAGTCTCGTTGGGACTCAAGGTGTACCACGTTTTAGAAGAAGAAGTTAAAGCTGAAGTCGATCCTGACGTTTACGATGAACAAATCGGAATGATGGAAATGGTTCTCGATGGGGATGCTATCAACGCTGAAATTAAAGCGATGAGAGACGAACATTGTCAATATCTATAGATTATAAATAACCTTAAAGAAAGGGGGTAAGAATATGGGAGATGTAATTAGAGTAGTTCACTATATCAACCAATTCTTTGCAGGTATCGGAGGCGAAGAAAAAGCCGACATTAAACCTGAAGTAAGAGATGGAGCAGTTGGTCCAGGTAATGCACTCAAAGGCGCATTCAAAGGACAAGCAGACATTGTAAAAACAATCATCTGCGGAGACTCATACTTTGGTGAAAATATAGAAGAAGCTAAAAAAGAAATTCTCTCTATTGTAGAAGAAATAAAACCTGATTTATTCGTTGCAGGTCCTGCTTTTAACGCCGGACGTTACGGTGTAGCTTGTGCTACTATCGCAGATGCAGTGCAAAATGAATTAGGAATCCCATCAGTAACAGGAATGTATGTTGAAAACCCTGGTGCAGATATGTTTAAGAAATCTGTATATATCGTTGCTACAGGAAACTCTGCAGCAGCTATGGGTAAAGCAGTTCCTAAGATGGCAGCACTTGGACTTAAACATGCCAAGGGCGAAGAAATTGGAGATCCGGACACAGAAGGATATATGCCAAGAGGTATCAGATACAACATGTTCAGCGACAAGAGAGGTGCTGAAAGAGCTGTTGATATGCTCTTAAAGAAATTAAGAGGCGAAGAATTCGTAACAGAATACCCAATGCCAAATTTCGACAGAGTTGATCCAAATCCTGCTGTTAAAGATCTTGCTCATGCAAAGATTGCTCTTTGTACATCAGGTGGTATTGTTCCTAAGGGAAACCCTGATCATATTGAATCTTCATCAGCAAGTAAATACGGTGAATATGATATCACAGGTGTTAACGACTTGACAGAAGAAACATATGAAACTGCACACGGCGGTTATGACCCTGTATATGCAAATGAAGACCCTGACAGAGTTTTACCTGTTGACGTTATGAGAGAATTTGAAAAAGAAGGAATTATTGGTTCACTTCACAACAAATTCTACACTACAGTCGGTAATGGTACAGCTGTTGCAAGTGCAAAGAAATTTGCTGCTGAATATGCTAAGAAATTAAAAGCTGACGGAGTAGATGCAGTTATAATGACCTCTACCTGAGGCACCTGTACACGTTGCGGTGCAACGATGGTAAAGGAAATTGAACGTGCTGGACTCCCAGTTGTTCATATGTGTACTGTTGTTCCTATTTCTCTTACAGTTGGTGCAAATAGAATTGTTCCTACAATTGCTATTCCTCACCCGCTCGGAGATCCAAAATTGGATAAATCGGAAGAATATGCACTTAGAAAGAAACTTGTTAGCAAAGCACTTGAAGCCCTAACAACAGAAGTTGACGGACAAAAAGTATTTGACTAATTATTTTAGACCGGGGGCATTAGTCCCCGGTCATATTTTTATGGAGGTGTAATTTGAGTTACTCAGTAAACAAAGGTAGTGGTTATGTTCTTATTCAAGCACCGGATATGGTTCTTCATAACGGTACAACACAAACCACAGAAATGGTAGTTAATCCAGAAAGCGAATATTTAAAGAAATTACCGGAACATTTAAGATCATTTGACGATTGCGTTGCATATCTTCCAAACCAAGTTTATATTGGAAACAAAAGACCGGAAGATTTAGATGAAATTCCGGAACCATGGACAGATTATAAGGTTGAAAATGCCGACAGACATGGTAAATTCGGTGAAATCATGCCGCAACATGAATTTATCGGACTTATCAAGATGGTCGACGTATTTGATCTTGTAAGACTTGAACATGAATTCTCAAATCATTGTAAACAAGCAATCCTTGACCACCCATTAATTGACAATAAGCATGCTGAGAGATTAAAGGATGGAGCAGATATTGAAGAAATTGAAGATCTTGTCAAGAATCACGGCGCTGAACCTTTGATGGACAACAACAAACTTGTCGGTTGTGTAAAACGTGCTCATGACGTTGACGTTAACTTGACAGCTCATATCATTTTTGAAAACCTTGTAGCAAAGGCTTCAGGTGTATTGGCAGCTTTAAACTGTATTGATAAGAGTGGATTTGACCCTAAGGAAATCGATTATGTTATCGAATGCTCTGAAGAAGCTTGCGGAGATATGAACCAAAGAGGCGGAGGAAACTTTGCTAAATCTATTGCTGAATTCGCAGGACTTGAAAATGCAACAGGTTCCGATATAAGAGGATTCTGTGCTGCACCTTCACACTCATTACTCGCTGCAAGTTCACTTGTAGCAGCAGGAACATTTAAAAATATTCTTGTTGTAGCAGGAGGATGTACAGCAAAACTCGGTATGAACGGTAAGGACCACGTAAATAAAGGACTTCCAATTATCGAGGATTGTATTGGTGGTTTTGCAACTATTATCGGGGAAAATGATGGAAAGAATCCAATAATGAGAAACGACATTGTTGGACGTCACACAGTTGGAACAGGTTCTGCACCTCAAGCTGTTATTCAATCACTTGTAACAAATCCGCTTGATGCAGCCGGATTAAAAGTTACAGATGTCGATAAATTTGCTCCTGAAATGCAAAATCCGGATATCACAAAACCGGCTGGAGCAGGAGACGTTCCTGAAGCTAACTACAAGATGATTGCAGCACTTGCTGTAAGAAAAGGCGACATGGAAAAATCAGAATTAAAAACTTTCTCTAAAGATCACGGCTGGAGAGGATGGGCCCCTACACAAGGACATATCCCTTCAGGGGTTCCGGCACTCGGCTATATGAGAGAAGATATGCTTTCCGGAAAAATTAAGAGGAGTATGATTATCGGTAAAGGAAGCTTGTTCCTAGGAAGAATGACAAACCTATTCGACGGTGTTTCAATTGTTCTTGAAGCAAACGACGGCAAGAAGGGAGAAGAGTCACAAGGAGTTTCTGAAGATACTATTAAGAAGTATGTAGCAGAAGCTATGAGAGATTTTGCGGCTTCTTTTAAAGCTGAATAGGAGGGGAATTCATGTCTGAACAAAATATCAAAAAGATGATAGCTGATGTTTTTGAAGATATTGCAACAGGTATTGAAACAGGTGGATTCGCAAAAAAAGTTAGAGTTGGTGTAACAACTATCGGTTCTGAACATGGTGAAGAAAATGTCATCAAAGGTGCTGAAATTGCACAAGAAAAAGATCCTTCAATAGAAGTTGTACTGATTGGACACAAATGCGATTCTAAATTAAAACAATACAATGTTGAATCTGATGAAGAAGGCTATAAAGTAATGGAAGAACTTCTCGACAGTGGTGAAATTGATGCATGTGTTACAATGCACTATAGTTTCCCAATCGGAGTAAGTACAGTTGGACGTGTTGTTACACCTGCAATGGGTTCTGAAATGACACTTGCAACAACTACAGGTACATCTTCTCCGCACAGAGTTGAAGCAATGGTATTAAATGCAATCGCAGGAATTATCACTGCAAAGGCAATGGGCAATCCTGAACCAACTCTTGGAATTCTTAATGTCGATGGAGCAAGACAAGTTGAAAGAGCACTTAAAGAAATTGATAAAGGCGGATACAAAATTCATTTCGCTGAATCTGCAAGAGCAGACGGTGGTTGCGTGATGAGAGGAAACGACTTGTTGATGGGAACTCCTGATATCATGGTTACTGATACTTTGACAGGAAACCTGTTGATGAAAGTTTTCTCAAGTTATGTAACAGGCGGCAGTTTCGAAGCTCATGGATACGGCTATGGCCCTGGAATCGGTAGTGGATACGAAAGACTTATCTACATCATTTCACGTGCAAGCGGTTACCCTGTAATTGCAAACGCTATAAAATATGCGGCAGAATGTGTACGCGGAGATATTAAGAATCTTATTAAAGATGAATATAAAAAAGCAAACAAAGCGGGACTTGAAAAAGTTATAAATGACTTGGAAGAAGCTTCAAAGAAGACTTCAGGTCCTAAGGAAGAAGTCAAGGCTCCTGCTGAAGAAGTAACAGACGGTTCTATCGGTGGAATCGACATTCTTGAAATGGAAGATGCTGTTCAAGCTCTTTGGAAAGAAGGCATCTTTGCATCAAGCGGAATGGGTTGTACAGGACCGGTTGTTATGGTTAACAGCTCAAAACTTGATGCAGCTAAAAAAGTTCTTGCTAAAGCAGGATTTATGGCTGAAGAAACACCTTGTTAGTATTAAAAAGATCGACTTATGTCGGTCTTTTTTACATAAATTATCGATGAACGGTTTTACTGCCACATAAATATCATAGAGCTAATATTATGGAGTCTATTTTATACAAATAGTAGTTGAGGACATTCCGAAAATATTGCACTAAATCGTTTCATATTGTAAAATTTGTAAATTTATATTATAATAAAGAATGAAATATATTTTACAGGAGTTAATTATGTTTAAATTGAAGAAACAAAAATTGTTTATTGTGTTTGTTTTGGTAATGCTAATAGTCGGCGGTGGAGTTATTGAGGCAGCTCAAATTGAGTTTAAGGACATTTCAGGTCACTGGGCTAAGGATATTATCTTACAGACTGCAAGTAAGGGATTTATAAACGGTTATGAGGATGGGAAATTCAAACCGGACAATATGATTTCTGTAAAGGAAGCACTTGCAATTTTGGGAAGATATGCCATGTCGAATCAAGAATTGGTAAATAATCAAGTTGCTGACTACCAAATTGAACCGAACAGTAAAAACTGGGGATTTATAGAAGTAAATTTTGCAATGGACAGAATGCCTTTGAATATTTTTGAGGGTTCTGAAACTTCAAGGGCAATCACAAGAGAGGAAACGGCATATATTATAAACCATTTATTTAAAGGAATAGACGGTACCGGAATAGTATATATTAAAGATATTGAAAATTCACGATTTAAGAATGAAATATTAAATCTGGTTTTTGCAGGAATAATAAATGGATTTCCGGATGGAACTTTTAAACCGACACTTCAAATTACAAGAGCGGAACTCACCAGTCTTATTTTTAAGCTTGAAAAAAATCATACAAGCCTCGGAAAAACTGAAAATGCTTCCAATGAAAACAATTTAACTGTTGATTTGATTGAGGATAATCATAATAACGAAGTTATTACGAACGGGAATGAATCGATAGAGTCTAAGGCTACGGAAGATATATCGAACAATAATATTACAGATGGCAATCAAACAAATAGTAATAATTTTGTTTATCCTAAAAATTTTACCGAGCTCTTTAATAGCGGCAAAGTTATAGATTTTGATGAGCTAAGAGATGAATTTATGTATTTGTTGAATAAAGAGAGAGAATCGAACGGCGTGGAGCCGCTTACGCTTGGAGAACACCTTAGAAGGGGAGTTGAGACCAGGGCGAGGGAACTTGCTGAAAACGGTTATCATAGAACGGGTAAAAATTACGACCAACCACATAAGAGACTTGACGGGGTAAGAGGATTTAGAACAGCGTTTGATTATTTGCCGTCTTATGATAGGTGTAATGCTTGCTCGCTTGGAGAAAACGTTCTTGTTTACACATATATGCCGGGTAATGAAAGATATTTACCGAATGACCCGAAATACGTCACAGATGTAAAAGCAATTGCAGAGTACATGTTCGATATTTGGAAGGATAGCCCCGGACATTACAAAAATATGATGAGTTCGGATTATAAGACTACATGGATTGATGTTAAGATAAGTGACTTGATTTATCATTATGGGTCAAAACAGTTGGATTATCCGATACATGCAATTCTTGCAGTTCAAGTTTTCGATTCGGAAAGATAAAACAAAAGAAAAAAATAATATGAAATTTCAGAAGACCTGTTTAAAAATAGGTCTCTTTTTGTTTGAAAATATTTGCGGTTTACTATATAATTAGTTTTAGATTATTTTTTCAGGAGAATTTTTATGAAGCAGAAAAATATATTTATATTTATTTTAATTTCACTATTTATTTTCGGTTGTAAAAAGCCACCGGAAGTAGAAGAATCGGAGAATGTTACGCCGATAAAGGTCGGGGTTTTGGATCACGGTTATTATGCTGATAAAGGCTTTGTGGACAGGGTTGTTTCGAGTTTAAATAACAATTTTAATATCGATGCTAAGAAGCTCACAATAGACGAAACGCAGCATTTCAATTTGGAGGATTCGGAGCTTATTTTTGGTATCGGGACTGTTATGAATGAATTTTTTCCGGCGATTTGCGACAAGTATCCGGATAGGACTTTTGTGCTTCTCGATTCTGTTTCAAATGAAAAGCGTGAAAATTTGAAGGAAATTGCAATTAAGCGTGAAGACGCGGCATTTCTTGCCGGTATTATAGCTTCTAAGATTTCTGAAAACAGGAAAGTTTTATTTGTAGGTGGAGAGAAGATTCCTTTAGTTGAGAGCGTCGAGTATGGATTAAAGAGCGGAGTAAATTATCTTGAATCTGAAAATCCTGTTGAGTATAATGTGGATTATTTAAATTCTTTTCATGATGTCGATGCTATGAGTGAGCTTTTAAATCGCTTTAAGAACAGTGGAGCGGATGTTATTTTGAGCGTTTCGGGAGATGCGGATATAAAAGCAGAAGATGCAAGTTATAAATTGATAAAGTTTGATGATTATATGTCGAGTGTATCGGTAAGACCTGATATTTCAATAACTGTGGATTATGCACGTGCGATAAAAAAATTTTTAGAAAATGAAGCTATGGAGTTTTCAGAGTATTCATTAGATGATGATGTAGTTTTTATTGATTCAAAGAATTATTTGAATGAGGAAGATTTGAAAACGATTGAAAATATAAAAGAGGATATAATTAGCAAAAAAATTGTGGTTCCATACGATTCGGAATCATATAAGCTTTATATAAACAAAAAATTAAAATAAATTTGTTAAAAAGAGAGATAAATTAGAACCTAGGTAAATAATTTATCTTTTTTTATTTTTATGCGAACATTAGAAAATTTAATCAATATATGGTATAATATATGTGTGAGAGCACATTTCAGTTTGTGCAAATGATTTCCATGTGGAAATGAATTTTTAAGGAGGAACTTAAATGAAAGTTGGTATTAATGGCTTTGGCCGTATCGGACGCGATGTAGCGAGAATTCTTTTGGAAGGTAGACATCCTGGTTTGGAATTGGTACACATAAATGCAAGCGGCAATCTTGACGATTTGGCTCATTTATTCAAATATGATTCACTTTATGGAAAATTACCTCATGAAATAAAAGCAACGGAAACCGGATTTGTTATTGACGGAAAAAGCATTAATTTCACTCAAGAACGTGACCCTGAGAAGATTGACTGGTCAAAAGACGGAGTTGAAATAGTAATTGACGCAACGGGCGCTTTCAAGGATATGGAAGGTCTTGGAAAGCATCTCCGCGGAACAGTTAAGAAGGTTATTTTGACAGCTCCGGGCAAAAATTTGGACAATACAATTGTTATGGGTGTAAACGATGACACTTATGACAAAAACACACAAAATATAATTTCTAATGCAAGCTGTACAACAAACTGTTTGGCACCGGTTGCAAAGGTTATCGAAGATGTATTCGGTATCGAAAGAGGTCTTATGACAACTGTTCACGCTTACACAGGTGACCAAATGCTTTTGGACAGCAGACATAAAAAAGATAGAAGAAGAGCAAGAGCTGCGGCAATGTCTATGATTCCTACAACTACAGGGGCTGCAAAGGCTGTTGCACTTGTTATTCCGTCACTCGAAGGAAAATTGACAGGTTATGCACTTCGTGTTCCTACACCGACTGTTTCAGTAGTTGACGTTGTTTTGGAACTTAAGAAACCTGCAACGGTTGAAGAGGTTAACAATGCTCTTAAAGAAGCTGCAAACGGCAAGATGAAGGGAATTTTGGGATATACAGAAGAAGAATTGGTTTCAATCGACTTTACAGGAGATGAAAATTCTTCCATTGTTGACTCAAAACTTACACTTCAAATGGGAGACAATATGTTTAAAATAGTCTCATGGTATGATAACGAATGGGGCTATTCAATGCGTGTTGCCGATTTGGCTCAAATGGTTGCGGAAGCGGAAAAATAAAATGAAAAAGATAGTAACGGATTTAAAGGTTGAAGGACGACGGGTTCTAGTAAGAGTCGACTTCAATGTTCCGATGAAAAACGGAGAAATCACAGACGATTTTCGTATACAATCTTCTCTCAAAACTATAAAGTATTTGATTGATCAAAAAGCACGCGTTATTCTTATGAGTCATTTGGGAAGACCGAAGGGCGAATACAAAAAGGAATTTTCGCTTGCACCTGTAAAGACAAGACTTGAGGAACTTTTGGGACAAGATGTTGTCTTCATTGAAGCAACAACTCCGGCAAATGATTTGACAATTGCCGCAAGTGAAAACTTGAAAAACGGGCAAGTTATGCTTCTTGAAAACACAAGATTTTCACCGGGCGAAGAAAAGAATGACCCTGAATTTGCAAAGCTATTAGCAAAACATGCGGATTATTTTGTAAATGATGCTTTCGGTACAGCCCACAGAGCCCATGCTTCAAACGTTGGAGTTTCTGAGCTTCTACCTTCTGCAGCGGGTTTTCTCGTGGCAAAGGAAATTGAGTATATCAAGGATAATCTTGACAATCCGCAAAGACCGTTTGTTGCAATTCTTGGTGGGGCAAAGGTTTCGGACAAAATTGGAGTTATTGAAAATCTTTTAAATAAAGTAAATGCAATTTTGATTGGCGGAGCCATGGCAAATACATTTTTAAAAGCAAATGGATATGACATGGGAAAATCTTTGGTTGAGGACGATAAGCTCGAGCTTGCAAAGTCGCTAATTGAGAAGGCTAAAGAGGCGAGAGTTGACTTGGTGCTTCCTGTCGATGTTGTGGTTTCCGAAAGTTTGGACAAGCCAAAGGGTGTTAAGACAGTTTTGCTTGAAGATTTGCCGAAAGACACTATGGCTCTTGACATTGGAAAAATGACAATAAATCTTTTTGCAGATAAGATAAAGAAAGCTAAACTTGTCATTTGGAACGGTCCTATGGGCGTTTTTGAAAATGAAAAGTTCAGCAAAGGAACTTTTGAAATTGCAAAGGCTGTTGCAGAATCGGATGCAATTTCAATTATCGGCGGTGGAGACAGTGCTCTTGCTGTAAAATTGTCGGGATATGAAGACAAGGTCTCACACGTTTCGACAGGCGGCGGAGCAAGTCTTGAAATGATGGAAGGAAAAGAACTTCCGGGAATTGCCGCAATAAGTGATAAATAAAGGTGATAATTTGAGACGTAAAATTTTAGCTGCGAATTGGAAGATGAATATGAGAAGGGATGAAGCAAAATCCCTTCTTTCGTCTATAAAGAAAATGGAGATTAAAGAGGGAAGAGAAGAGATCGTTTTTGTTCCTTCGGTATATCTTGAAATGTGCGAAAATGCTTTAAAAGATACAAAGGCTCACTATGGGGCTCAAAATGTCTATTCGAAGGAAAAAGGGGCGTTTACGGGCGAAATAAGTGCGCTTCAAGTTAAGGACTTCGGTGCGGAGTATGTTCTTGTAGGACACAGCGAAAGAAGAACTATTTTTAATGAAGACGGAAAGTTTTTAAATGAAAAAATTAAAATGATTCTTTCCGCAGGCTTAACACCTGTTTTATGTGTGGGTGAGCCGCTTTCAGAAAGAGAAAATAAGACTTATGAGGCATATCTTTACAAGGAACTTAAAGAAGCCATGGACGGCGTTTCGATTGAAGATGCGAAAAAAATAATTTATGCATATGAGCCGATTTGGGCAATCGGAACGGGCAAAACGGCAAAAATCGGAGAAATCAAAAAGACTCTTGAGTTTTTAAGAAACACACTTGACTATATGTATGAAGGAGTCAAGGAAGATGTTCATCTTTTATACGGCGGAAGTGTAAACAAGGACAATATAGATGAAATAGTAAATACCGATCATGTGGATGGAGTTTTAGTAGGCGGAGCTTCACTCAAGGCAGATGATTGGGAAAGAATTCTAAATTTTGAGGTGAAATAAATGAGTTATATCTTAGATGTACATGCAAGGGAAGTGTTGGATTCAAGAGGAAATCCGACAGTTGAAGTTGACGTTGTAACTGAAAACGGAATAATCGGTCGTGCAATGGTTCCAAGCGGAGCTTCAACAGGCGTTCATGAAGCTTTGGAACTTCGTGACAAAGACAAATCGCGCTATGGCGGAAAGGGAGTTTTAAAAGCTGTTTCAAATGTAAACGATGTAATTGCACCTGAACTTATTGGTCTTTCAGTATTTGAGCAAACTTTAATCGACAGAGTTTTGATTGAACTTGACGGTACAAAATCAAAGGAAAAACTTGGAGCAAACTCAATTTTGGGTGTAAGTATGGCTGTTGCAAGAGCGGCTGCAAACGAACTCCAAATGCCGCTATATAAATATATCGGCGGAGTTAACGCAAAGACTCTTCCGGTGCCGATGATGAATATTTTAAACGGTGGGGAACACGCAAACAACAATGTTGATATTCAAGAATTTATGATTCTTCCTGTTGGCGCAAAGAGCTTCAATGAAGCTTTGAGAATGGGCGCTGAAATTTATCACGAGCTGAAAAATGTTCTAAAGGACAAGGGACTTCAAACGGGAGTTGGCGATGAAGGGGGTTTTGCACCTGATTTAAAATCGAACGAAGAAGCGCTTGAAGTTATTGTTTCTGCTATTGAAAAAGCAGGATATAAGCCGGGAGAAGACGTATATCTCGGACTTGACGTTGCATCCACAGAATTTTATAATGCCGAAAAGAAAATTTATGAAATGAAGGGTGAAGGAAAATCATACACTGTTTCAGAACTCATTTCATATTATAAAAAGCTTATCGACAAATATCCGCTGATTTCAATCGAAGATGCATTTGCAGAAGACGATTGGGAAGCTTGGGAAGAATTTACAAAAGAAGTTGACGGTAAAATCCAACTTGTCGGTGACGACTTGTTTGTAACAAACACGGAAAGACTTGAAGACGGTATCAAGAAGAATGTTGCAAATTCAATTCTAATCAAGTTAAATCAAATCGGAACTCTTACAGAAACAATCGATGCTGTAAAGATGGCAATGAAAGCGGGATATACCGCTGTTATAAGCCACAGATCCGGAGAAACTGAAGACAGCTTTATTGCGGATTTGGCAGTAGCTTTAAATGCCGGACAAATTAAGAGCGGCGCACCTGCAAGAACTGACAGAGTTGCAAAATATAATGAGCTTTTAAGAATTGAAGAAGAACTCGGCGAAGAAGCTGAATATCTTGGACTCAAGACATTCTATAACATAAAATAATTTAATGCCTTCGGAGTAATTCGAAGGTTTACATAATAAACTTGACAGGATATATTTAGTTATGGTAAAATAAATATATCGCGAAGGAGGAACTATGCACAAAGTTATAAAGAATGTACTAAGAGTAACGAGTGCAGTTGCCGTTCTGGCATTTGCAACGTTTGACACAGGTACTGTCATTAACCCGGTACAAGTAACTACACCGAGCGGAAAACAAGCGTCATTTGTTGACGGTGAAAATGTAGAAATAAAAGAATCGAAACCGGAAGGATATGTTGTTTCGAAAAACAATGAAGACATTCTTGTTACAAGAAATAATATCCTAGTTAAAGAAGTGGTTTCAAATAATATTGTAGTTAAGAGAATCACAGCTCTGAAAAAAGATAAAAACACAGAAGAAGCGATAAGATTTTTGTTGGAAGATGAAGAGCTTAGTGTAATTAAGAACGAAGGACAATATTCTTTGGTTAAAACTGAAGACAATCTTACAGGATATGTTTTATCTGAGGACATCTCCGTTTCAGTTATGCCGAAGATTAACCTTGGATTTATTAAAAATGCGTTTGTGTTTGGCGGACGCCAATACAACAAGGATGATGCATTAATTGTCCGTGATTACGAAAATGGAAATTTTGTTTGTCTTGACAACAGTGGAAATATCATTGCTGTTCAAAAAGACAATATCAGATTTCAAGAAGAAATTTTAAACAGAAGCGATGACGAATTAAATAGAGTAAATTTGGCGGAATCAAATAATATTATTTCGATTGCAAAAGCACAACTTGGAAAACCGTATGTGTATGGTTCATCAGGTCCAAGTTCATTTGATTGCAGCGGTTTTTCATCATTTGTTTTTAGACAATTGGGAATAAAACTTCCAAGAACAAGTGTTTCGCAATCCGGATTCGGAAAACCGGTAGACAAGGCAAATCTTCAACCGGGAGACTTGTTGTTCTTTAATACGTCAGGCGCAGGAGTAAGCCATGTTGGAATTTATATCGGAAACGGTCAATTTATTCACGCTGCTTCAGGGATTAATCCCGGCGTTGTAATTGACAAATTAAATTCGAATTATTATATCAGAACTTATGTTAATGCAAGAAGAGTTCTGTAACTAAAAAAGCGGAGTAGTCCGCTTTTTATTTTTAAACGGAGGTATATATGAAAGAGTTAAGAGGTAAGGTAGTAGCTGATAAAATTAAAGCTGAGCTAAAAAATAGAATTGAAGCATTGGAAAAAAATAATATAAATCCGACACTTGCAATTGTAAGAGTCGGCGAAAACGATTCGGACATTTCATATGAAAGGGCGATTTTAAAAGTTTCGGCATCAATCGGTCTCCACACAAAACCAATTGAGCTTCCGGTTTCAATAACCACAGAAGATTTGATTGCTGAAATTGAAAAACTGAATTCCGACAAAAATGTCCATGGAATTTTGATGTTTAGACCGCTTCCGAAATCAATCGATCAAGAAAGAGTCGTAAATGTTGTTGCACCTGAAAAAGATGTTGACGCGATGAACCCTATAAATCTTGAAAAGATATTTGAAGGCGATAAGACCGGACTTGAACCGGCAACGCCACGTGCTGCAGTTGAAATGATAAAAGGACACGGATATAATCTTGACGGAAAAGAAGTTGTAGTTATAAACCGCTCGATGGTTGTTGGAAAGCCGCTTTCAATGATGCTTCTTTCGGAAAATGCGACTGTTACAATTTGTCACAGCCGAACAAAGGATTTAAAAAATCACACAAGAAGGGCGGACTTTGTAGTTACAGCATTGGGAAGACCGGCAACTATAGACAAATCATATTTTACAAATGACTCGATTGTAATCGACGTTGGAGTTGGAACTACTGAAGACGGAAAACTATCGGGCGACGTGGATTATGAAGAAGTTAAAGACTATGTACAGGCAATCACACCTGTGCCGGGTGGAGTAGGCTCAATTACAACTACGATTGTTCTTTCACAAGTTGTAAAAGCATGCGAACAACAAACAAATAAATAAATTGATTTTTACTCACCGTTCATGCGGTGAGTTTTTATGTATTAAGGTTTGAAACATAGTCTATATTTGTGTATTAAATCTATATGGGAAGAAATATCTACAGCTATTTTTCAAAAAAATAGAGAGTCTAAACTCTCCAATTTTATATAAGTAATTCAGTTTTCATTTTCTACGGAATTTTTTACAATTAATTTTATAGTTTTGTATAGATAGTCTTTGTAATCGTCGAAATGCACCGGCTCATCGTGAAGAATGACATTGTAACATGTAGAATTGACAAGTTCTATAACTGTAAATATCATAAGCATCGGGTCCTTGATTTTAATTTTTTCTTTTGTTTCAATACTGTGAATTAGATTTTTAATCTCTTCGATAACATTGTCATTTTGATTTTGACTTTTTAAATATTTTGTTGAAATGAACCCCCAACTTAGGTTTTTTGCAATAAACTCATGAAGCGAGCGGTCATTTTTGAAATATGTTATGATATAATCCACTATAAATAAAATTTTATCAGACAGTTCTAAAGAAAGATTTTCGTCTTTTATTTTCTCATTTAAAATTTTAATTGCATTTTTTATAAGATGCGAGGACTTTTCAACTATTAAAGCATGTCTTATTTCATCTTTGTTGTTGAAGTATAGATAAAATGTTCCCTTGCCGACATTGGCAGTTGTGGTTATTTTTGAAATGGTTGTGTTTTGAAAACCAATAGTTGTAAAAAGCTCATAGGATGCATTTAATAAATTATTTCTTTTATTAGTTTTATTATCTTCAATAGCCATATCGGTCTCCTTTCAGTTTAATACTATCATTTAAAAAAAATTGTGTCAATATGTTGACAAAAATAAAAATTAGTGATATAATTAAAAGTGACCATTGGTCAGTTTGTATGATTAAAACTTTTTATTCTTAAAGATAAATATTGTTTTACCTATGCAAATTAGGTAAAACAATATGTCTTTAAATACTTATGTGAGTTAAAATGAGAAAAGAGGGAAAAATATGGGATTAAAAGATTTTGCTGAAAGAAAAGCAGTTGATGCTTTTGTAAAGCATGAATTAACCAAACTTGAAAAAGATCCACAAGGCACTTTTATTAACCTTATGGGTTATGCAAAAAAGATGAATGTTTTCGAAGATGAAACATTCAACAAGGCAATAAGGGTAGCGGAAGATGATAACAATGGTTGGACGAAGTACGGAATCGATATCGCAAAGAATATTGACAGAAATATTTTGTACAAGACGCTGATGAACTTCGGTTATGAAGCATCTCTTTACGGTTCAAAGATAAGAGAAAAATATAGAGAAGAATGGGGTACAAACTTACCATGGACGATTTTATTCGACCCGACCAGCGCATGTAATCTTCATTGTATAGGATGTTGGGCAGCTGAATACGGCGACAAGCTCAACCTTTCATTTGAGGAAATGGACAGCATTGTACAGCAAGGTAAAGACATGGGAATTTATTTTTATCTTGTTACAGGCGGAGAACCTCTCGTAAGAAAGGACGATTTGATCAAACTTGCTGACAAGCATAATGACTGTTGTTTCCACATATTCACAAATGGAACTTTAATTGATAAAGCTTTTTGTGAAGAAGTAAAGCGTGTCGGAAATATGAACTTTGCTGTAAGTTTGGAAGGATATGAAGACGACAACGACTTTAGACGTGGAAAGGGCGTTTATAAACGAGTTATAGATGCGATGAAACTGATGAAGGAAGAAGGCATTCTCTTCGGAAATGCGGTCTGCTATACCAGCAAAAATGTTGACACTGTTACAAGTGATGAGTTTTTGAAACTTTTGATTGATAATGGCTCAAAATTGATTTGGTATTTCCACTACATGCCTGTTGGAAAAGACGCGGTCGTGGATTTATTACCAACACCGGAACAAAGAAAATATATGGTTCGTAGGATAGAAGAATTGAGAAGTAAAGATGCCGATCCGGCAATACTTGCTTTTGACTTCCAAAACGACGGAAGATTAATTAACGGATGTATTGCAGGCGGAAAAGATTATATGCACATTAATGCAAACGGAGACGTTGAACCATGCGTATTTATTCACTACTCAAGCGCAAATATCAGAGACACGTCTATAAAAGACGCTCTTGCTCAACCGCTTTTCATGGCATATAAGGAAAATCAACCGTTTAACAACAACCACTTCAGACCTTGTCCGATGCTTGAAAATCCGGAAGTTCTAAGAAAAATGGTCAAGGAAACAGGCGCAAAGTCAACTGACCTTATTGCAGCCGAAGATGTTGAAGAATTATGTTCAAAATGCGATCATTACGCAGAGCATTGGAAACAAACTGCAGACGAACTTTGGGATGAATATAAACCTGTAAAGAAAGCATAAGACTTATAAATTCATATAAAAGCTCATCTAAAGATGGGCTTTTTTGTTGCTCGAAAATAAAATAGATTGCTTTTATTTTTGTTAAGATGTATAATTAAATTATACAAATTATCATATTGGAGGTAAGTATGAAAAAGTTTATTTGCATTTTGGCAGCATGTATTGCCATATTGATTTCAAGCAATTCTTCAAAGGCTGAAGGTTACAACTTGTTTATTGATGGAGAGCAAAAACAGGCTGATGTCATTTTGGAAAATTCAAGAACATTTGTTCCACTTCGTTTTATTTCGGAAAATATGGGCTACAAAGTCGATTATGATGCAAAAACGAAGGGCATCAAAATTACAAACGGCACTCAAACTTTGGAACTCAAAGTCGGTTCAAGCGAATATGTAAAAGACGGTGTGAAAGGTTTTATGGACGTAAAGACCTTTATTAGAAATGACAGAACATTCGTTCCGCTCAGATTCTTCGGTGAAGCGTTTTCTAAGAACGTCGGTTGGGATCAAGCATCGGGCTCTGTTTATATCGGTGTAAAACCTGAAAAATTCCCTATGCAAAAAACAAGTGAATATACAGCAAAAGAATTTCCAAAATTCGGTGTTAAATTAATTTTGCCGCCGAAATTTGACGACAAAATGTTTATTAAGGAATCGGATGATGGTGAGCGTCTTGAAATTCACAGCAAATTTGTTGATGCATATAAAAAAGGTGCAGGATTTGTTCAAGCATATTATCTGAGCAACACATATAATCCTGAATATGAAGATATGGGAATGAAAGTTGAGTTTTATTCGGAAAACAAATATTTGATTAATCAAGGCAGCATGGACTTTTTCACCTCAAGTGGTGTATATTATAACGATATGAGAGAATGCTTTAAAATTGCGGACCAAATTATTATTGTTCCGCTAGCACCGGCTTTACCGGAAGGAAAGAATGTAAGCGCAGATGTTAAAAATGGAAATCTTGTATATAAATTTGGAAATCCGCAAGTAACGGTAGAAGTTCCTCTAAACAATCTTAAGGATATCAAGGTTAAATTGTACGAAATAGGACTTGGTTTTTACGATTTAAAAAATTTCTACGGTGCAGGCGGAAGACTTTTTGATATAGTCCAATTTAAAGGCGAATCGGAATCTCCGAATAATTTGTTGTCAGTTGATAACGGCATGTCGCTTAGAAAAACAGGCCCTAGTGATGTACAATACAGAGACGATGTTCCTGAACTCAAAAAATCTTATTTCGACAAGATGACACTTTTGGAAAATTCTGTTGTTGTTAAAGTCGGAAATAAAACATTGAAACCGAACAAAAGAATATAAATTTTATTCTTTATAGAATTAAATAGGATGATTGAGACAATCGCTCAATAAAAATGCAGGTATTATGCCTGCATTTTTTATTAGAATTTTAAATACGAACATTTTATTTAAATCGGTTATTTCTCAAAATTATATATTTTTTGTGTGATATGAACTTGTATTCTTTTTAAAAATTTAAGAACTTTATTACGTTTTGATTTAACTTTTAAAATAGTGGGTATATAGAAGGTTAGTAAAGGTCAAAAAAACTTTTAAACAGATTTACAGATAAGATGATAGGAAGGGGTTGAAATTTTTGGCAGGGTTATCCAATTCGATTGAAGATTTTTTGAATAAGCTTTTAGATGACAATGAAGGAATTGTTGAGCTTAGAAGAAATGAGCTTGCCAATGACTTTAATTGCAGTCCTTCGCAAATTAATTATGTTTTACAAACCAGATTCCAACCGACAATGGGTTATTATATAGAGTCGAGAAGAGGCGGAGGAGGGTATATAAAAATCGAAAGGGTCGAGATTGAAGTCCACGACGGTTTTCTTGAAGAGTTGTTGGACAGTATCGGCGATTCGATTACTTTAAATGCAAGTGAGCAAATTATAGATATTTTGAGCACATATTCTATTATTGATAAAAAGGAAGAAAATTTACTCAAGGCGGCTATGGAGGAGAGGGCGCTCGATATAAAGGGGCAAGACAGAAATGTTTTGCGCGCGACTTTGCTCAGAAATATGATGCTTGCGGTTTTCAAGGAGATTGATTATGAAGAATAGAAATTTGTACAATGACATAAATAGTGGCGAAAATCAGGACAGAGTAGATGTTAATGTTGTTCTTTCCGATGATATTATGAAGTTTATAAAGGGGCTTGAAAAACTCGCACTGGACGAGGATCAAGATGACAACGAAAAGGAATGTCCGAAGTGCCACAGGAAGTGGATGGATATAAATATTCGAATGGATGTAGGGTGCGAAGTTTGCTATAAAGTTTTTAAAAAGGAAATTTCGGAAGCTATGAAGAAGAGAAATCTATATCCGGTACTTCAAAACAAGGACGAGCTTGCGGGACTAAAAAGAGATCTTGAAGTCGCGATAAGGCTTGAGGAATACGAAAAAGCGGAAGAGATAAAGAAAAAGCTTGAGGAGGCGACTCATGGTAATTCAGGGATATAGTTTTGATTTTTTTAGAAATTTAAGAGGTTATAAATATCCGTCCGAGCTTACTTTGGAGGAAAAAAATGCGGTAAGAAATACTCTTCTTTCTGAGATTTCAAAGCTTCCTGTTCCCTTGAGATACATTCCGTCGTATTTGGCTCAAAAAGACGAGGTGGATGCTTTTATGGAAGGAAATCTACTTTCAATGGGCGTTTCAAATGGGGATGCTAGTGTTTTATATGACGATAAGTCGAAAATATTCATCAATATTAATGACACGGAGCATTTATCATTCAGCGGATATACTTTGGAGAATCCGGTAAAAAAATATGAGGAGTTGAGCGGTTATTTAAAGATTTTATCCGAAGATTTGGCATTTCAAAAAGACAGAAATTTTGGATATTTATCCAGTCAGATTCCTCTTTGCGGAAACGGCTTTATGATTGATTCAATCGTTCATATTCCGGCGCTTATGAATTCGAACAAGGTCATGTATATGGTAAACAAGACCATGCGAAGACCGGGGGCGCTTTTGATTCCATACTCAAACAAGGCGGCGGCGAGTGCATTTTTTATAGTGAGATGTATTTCGAAAACTGAGCCGTACAAGGATATAAAATTTATAGAAAATATTGTTGCTGAAATTGAGGTAAAGGAAAGAGCTGAAGCCTACGAGCTGGGGCAAAACAACACTTTTATGGAATTTTTAACAGAACGTATTGAGACGGCAAGAAACAGTGGCAGAATAAGTTCGAGTGATTTTTTGAGGACTGTGGATGATGTTGTTCTCTTCAGAAAAATTATGGGGGCCGAGATTGAAGGCGAGAAAATTAGAAATGCTCTGATAAAAACTCAAGGAAATTATATTTCAAATATGAATTTAGGACAGGATGAAATGGAAGAGTATTTTTACAGTTTGTTATTTGAAGATAAGGAGGGGTTGAATGCTTGATTATTCAAGATTTGATAGAATTGCGAGAGAGGTAATCGAGTACAGTGAAGAAGAGGCGCGAGCTTTAAAGGCTGATGCCGTCGGTACTCACCACATTCTTCTTGCAGCTCTTAAGAGAACGGATACAGAAATTATAAATGTTTTAGCAAGATACGGTCTTGATTATAATAGATTTTACAATGCCCTTGTGGACATAGTAGGAATTGGAGACAGTGAAAGAGTCAATGGGACGACACCGAGTTTTAGAAGGGTCGTTACAAGAGATGTTAAAAGACTAGCAGCCCTTATGAGGGAAAATATGGTCACTCTCGATGTGCTTGTTACCGCTGCGATAAGCGATAATACCGATATTACAGATATGGTTTTAAGAAGTCTTGACTTTGACAAACGTCTTTTTATAAGAAATATGTTGAATCCGGGCGATGAAGATATGGGACCTGACGGACCGAATATGTCTGACGAAGAAATTTTTGAAAATTATACAACAAATTTAAACGAAAGGGCGAAAAGTGGAGAAATTGACCCTGTAATCGGTCGTGAAAAAGAAATCTCCAGGATGATTGAGATTTTATCCAGAAGAACAAAAAACAATCCGACTCTTATCGGTGAACCGGGCGTCGGCAAGACAGCGGTTGTTGAGGGGCTGGCGGAAAGAATTGTCTCGGGAGATGTGCCGTTTTACCTTAAGGACAAGATTGTTTATAAGGTCGACTTGACGATGCTTGTCGCCGGAACAAAATACAGAGGAGATTTTGAAGACAGAATCAAAAAACTTCTTGAAAGGGCGAAAAGCGACGACACAGTTATTCTCTTTATAGATGAAATTCACAATATTGTTGGCGCCGGCGGCTCCGAGGGAAGCCTTGATGCATCGAATATTTTAAAACCTTATCTCGAAAGAGGAGATATTCAAATTATCGGAGCAACCACTTTTGATGAATACAGAAAATATATTGAGAAGGACTCCGCCCTCGAAAGAAGGCTTCAAACAATAACGGTTGAAGAACCGACTGTTGAGGAAACAATAAAGATTTTAAAAGGCATAAGAAAGAAATTCGAAGAATATCACAGGGTTAAGATTACTGACGAAGCGCTCATTGAGGCTGTAACTCTTTCGGAAAGATATCTCACAGAAAGATTTTTGCCGGACAAGGCAATTGACGTCATGGACGAAGCGATGAGTAAAAAGCGCACAAAAGTAAAGGGCGAAGATTCATCGAAGATTCTTAAAGAACAATTGGAGTCTATAATTGAAGAGAAGAAAGCTGCTGTTTTAAAACAGGACTTTTTGCGCGCAGCTCGATTGAGAGATGAGGAAAGAGTTGTTGAGGACAAGATTTCAAAGGATTCACTTGAAGCCTCAAACAAATATGAGGTGGTGGACAACTCTGTAATCGAAGAAGTTGTGTCAACTTGGAGCGGAGTTCCGGTTTCTCAAATGACTGACAATGAACTTTTAAAATTGAGAAATTTTGAAAAGAATTTAAGCGATAAAGTCATTGGGCAAGGGGAAGCGATTTCCGTAATTGACAGAGCTATAAAGAGGTCAAAAGTTGGACTTAAAGACCCGAATCGTCCGATTGGAAGCTTTTTATTTGTTGGACCGACAGGCGTTGGAAAGACATATCTTGCAAAGAGGATTTCGTTTGAACTCTTTGGCGACGAAAATAAAATGACTGTAGTCGATATGAGTGAATTTATGGAAAAACATAGTGTTTCAAAACTTATCGGTTCGCCTCCGGGATACGTCGGATATGAAGAAGGCGGAAGACTTACCGAATCGGTGAGAAAGAATCCTTATCAAGTTATTTTGTTCGACGAAATTGAAAAAGCACATCCTGATATTTTCAATGCTCTTCTACAAATTTTGGAAGAGGGAAGACTCACGGATAGCAAAGGAAAAGTCGTTGATTTTAAAAACACTGTTATTATCATGACTTCAAACGCAGGGACATCGGATCTAAAGAAAAAGAACACCTATGGATTCGGTGGCGGTGAAGAGACGGAAAATGAAGCGATTAAAGGCAAGGTTGAAAAAGCGCTTAAAGAAATGTTTAAGCCTGAATTTTTGAATCGTGTCGATGAAATTGTTGTCTTTAACACACTCAATCAGGAATCTGTAAAGAAAATTGTAAATCTTGAAATCGAAAAGATAAAATCAAGAATTAAAGATAAATATGAACTTGAAGTCACTGATGATTTCTTGACTCATGTGGCGAAAGAAGGCTATAGCGACACTTACGGTGCAAGACCTATTAAGAGAGTTTTGATGAAGTCGCTTGAAGATGTTATTTCGGAAGAAATTGTACGCGGTCAAATCAAACCGGGGGATAAAGTTGTTCTCGACTTCAAGGACAAAGTTGTGGTAAATAAGGAATAGTATGGCTAAGAATAATTTATTCAGATGTACGGAGTGCGGATACGAATCAATCGGCAGTTTCGGAAAGTGTCCCGGTTGCGGCAAATGGGGAACGATGGTTGAAAAAGAGCCGGAGCCGTCAAAGAGCACAAATGTAAAAGGTAAACGAAATATCGGGAGCGGCGTTGTTTCAAAACTTTCAGAAGTTAAGGGTTTAAATTCGGACCGCGTTATGTCAAATATAAATGAACTCGACAGAGTTATGGGTGGCGGAATCGTTAGAGACTCCGTCACCATATTAACCGCACGACCTGGAGCAGGAAAAAGTACACTCTTACTTCAACTTTCAAACAAACTCGGCGAACTTGGATACAAGGTTTTGTATGCGAGCGGTGAAGAAAGCGAAAGTCAAATAAAAAAGAGAGCGGAAAGAATTTTAGACAAAACTTCGGATAATCTCTATGTTATAAGCAGCAACAGTTTGAATGAAGTTGAACTAAGTGTGAGAAGAATGGCTATTGATGTTTTGATTGTTGACTCTATTCAAACTTTTGTTCTTGATGAATATTTGCCGAGTAGAGCCGGAAGTCCTACGCAAAGCCTTGAATGTGCATATAAATGCGTAGAAATTGCGAAAGACAAAGAGAATCCTAGAATTGTTTTTCTCGTGGGACAAATGAATAAGGAAGATGAATTGTCGGGGCTTCGCTCAATAGAGCATTTGGTCGACACTGTTTTGTATATTGAAGGTGAGAAGGGAGAATCGTTAAGATCTCTTGTCGCAACAAAAAATAGATATGGCTCGACCGGAGAGATGGGTTTTTTCCAAATGGAGGACAAGGGACTTATTTCGATTGATAATCCATCAGAATACTTTATGACTACGAGAGAAAGTCCGGTCAAAGGCTCGGCGCTTGGAGCAATTAAAGAAGGTTCACGTCCGATTGTGCTTGAGGTTGAAAGCCTTATGAGTAAATCTTTTACTCCATATCCGTCGAGGATAACGGACTCAATAAAAAAAGATAGTTTAAACATTTGCATAAGCATTCTTGAAGACACTATGAATTTAAAACTTTTTGACCAAAATGTTGTGCTTAAAGCGGTTGGCGGTTTTAGAACATTTGATCCGTCATTAAACTTTGCAATTATAATGAGCATAGCAAGTTCTTATTATGGAAAACCGCTTAACAAAGACGTCGTTTTCATAGGAGATGTTGCACTCACGGGCGAAATTAGAAAATCTCAAAGTCTGTCGGAGAAAATTAAAGAGGCGGACAGGACCGGAGTAGAGGAAATTGCAATTGGCGATAGGAACGCTGATTTTAAAGCGTCAAATGCAAAAGTTGTAAAATTTAAGAATATATCTGAGGCGATTTCCCATTATTTGAAATAGTTATAGCATTGAAATTTCGATATTTCAATGCTTTTTTTATTGCAAAATATTAATATTTATGTTAAAATAAAAGTATGGAAAGTGTTCTTTCGGGAGGAAATTATGAAGAAAAAATTTATTTATTTAGCTATAATTTTTATATTTTCAATAACCGGATGTAAAGATAACAGTGAGGAATTGCTTAGATTTAAGATGAGCGAAGACGAACTTGAACAAGAGGACACTATAGAAGAAAAAAGCGAGAAAAAAGATGAACTTTTGATTGTTCATGTAAGCGGAAGCGTTAAAAGAGCCGGCGTTTATCAACTTGAAAAGGACAAGCGCATTATCGATGCGATTGAGAAAGCGGGCGGAATGTTGGAAGAAGCGGATTCCGATGTGTTAAATCTCGCGGAAAAGATTAAAGACGGGATGAAGATTTATGTGCCGAAAAAAGGGGAGAAGCCTACGACGAGCACAAATCTGAAATCTCAAAGTTATATAGATTTAAATTTGGCTGAAAAAGAGGAGCTTATGACTCTTCCGGGAGTCGGCGAAAAAACGGCTGACAAAATTATTGCCTATAGAGAGGCGCAGCCATTTGAAAAAGTTGATGATTTACTAAAAGTCTCCGGTTTCGGGAAAAAGAAAATGGAGGCTCTCAAGGGTTTGATTGCTGTTGGAGGGGAAATATATGAGTGATGTAAAATTAACGCAATATGCAAAGACAAGCGGCTGAGCGGCAAAAGTCGGTCCCGACATATTGTCGCAAGTTTTGCGAGGAATAACAAAAAATGTAATTTCAGATGATAAATTATTGGTTGGAATTGAAACGTCGGATGACGCGGCGGTTTATGATTTGGGAAATGATAATTTATTAATAACGACTCTCGATTTTTTCACTCCGATTGTTGACGATCCATATACATTTGGACTCATAGGAGCTGCCAACTCATTGTCTGACGTTTATGCAATGGGCGGATATCCGAAGATGGCTATGAATATCGTTTGTTTCCCGAACTGTTTGGACCCGTCTATTTTGCAGGAAATTTTAAGGGGAGGTTTCGACAAGATGATGGAAGCGGAATGTCTTTGTGTCGGAGGGCACACGGTTCAAGACGATGAGCCGAAGTATGGGCTTTCGGTTTCAGGTTTTTGTCACAAGAAGGACCTTTTAAGAAACAGTTCTGCAAATGAAGGGGATCTCGTCATAATGACAAAGCCGATCGGCACAGGCGTATTGACCACGGCTATAAAAGCGGGTTTTGCAAAACAGGATGAAATCGACGAAGTTGTAAAATCGATGAGTACACTTAATGCATTCGGTTTAAAAGCTATTGAAGAGGGCGGAGGCGCAACGGCGGCAACAGATATTACGGGCTTCGGACTTGCCGGACACCTTATTGAAATGCTTGACGGTGCCGATCTTTCTTGCGATTTATACACAGATAAACTTGTTGCAATAAAGAGTGCACACAACTACGCTGAAATGGGACTGGTTCCAAAGGGAACATATGATAATAAAAAATATTTTTCAAATAGATATGAATCGATGCACAACGATTTTATAGATGACTTGGTTTTTGACCCTCAAACATCAGGCGGCCTTTTAATTACTGCCGATGAAAAGAGGGCGAATAAAATTATGCAAGCCCTTAGAGACTCCGAATATCCGGGAGCTATTATCGGCGAAGTCACAAAGAAAAGAGAAAAACGACTTTATGTAAAGTAGGTGTTGTATGTATAGTAAAATTCCTAAGATGGACGAAATTTTAGGTCGTGATAAAATAAAAGAATTATCCGAATCTGTTGATATTGAAGCGATAAAAGATATTGCAAATGAAATTTTAAACGGATTTAGAAATGATATAAGAAATGGAATAACGGAAGATGAACTCGATAAAAAAATAGAAAGACTTGACGATGACATAGTTTCTTCATTTTCAAGTTTAAGAGAGGACCGCCTGAGACCTCTTGTCAATGCTACGGGAACTGTTATTCACACAAATCTCGGAAGGAGTTTAATCAGCAAGGATATGGTCGCTTCTATTGAAAACATTCTTCTCGGTTACTCGAATCTCGAGTTTGACCTCGAAAGAGGAGTGAGAGGACTTAGATATTCTCACATTGAAAGCCTTATTACAAAAGTTACGGGTGCTGAAGCGGCAATGGTTGTAAATAACAACGCCTCGGCTGTACTTTTGGTTCTTTCGGAGTTTGCGAAGGGAAAAGAAGCTATTATAAGCCGCGGTGAATTGATTGAAATCGGCGGAAGCTTTAGAATCCCTGATGTTATGGAAGCAAGTGGTTGCGAGCTTAGAGAAGTTGGAACTACAAATAAAACGCATCTTTTTGATTATGAAAGAGCAATTAATGAAAATACGGGTGTTATTTTAAAAGTTCACACCTCAAACTATAGAGTTGTCGGTTTTACCGAAGATGTAAAATCGCATGAACTGAAATCTTTGGCAGATGCAAATGGATTGCCGCTCATTGAAGATTTGGGAAGCGGAGTTCTTGTAAATTTGGAAGAATACGGCCTCATGCATGAGCCGACTGTTCAAGAGTCCGTGGAAGCCGGAATCGACATTATAACGTTCAGTGGTGACAAACTTTTGGGCGGACCGCAAGCCGGAATTATTATCGGAAAGAAAAAATATATCGACAGATTGAAGAGAAATCAATTGACGAGAGCCCTCAGAGTCGACAAGATGACGATAAAGCTTTTAGAAGAGATTTTTAAAGTTTATGTTTATGAAAAAAATCCGGTTGAAAAAATTCCAACACTGAATATGATTACAAAGTCTAAAGAAGCTATTCTTGAAGATTCAAAAAAAGTTTCGAAGGGTCTTAAAAAACTGGGATATGAAGTTGAGATTGTGGAGGATTATTCTGAAGTCGGCGGAGGCAGTCTTCCGACGGAAGAGCTTCCGACATATGTAGTCAAGGTTTCCCACGATGAAATTTCGGAAGGTGAGATGGATTACAGACTAAGACATTTGAAATATCCGGTAGTCGGTAGAATCCACAAGGAATATTTTATTATAGACCCGAGAACTTTTATTGATGGTGATGTCAAAAGAGTTATTTCAGCTTTTGAGGAAATTAAGGAGAGTTAATGAAACATTTTATAATTGGAACCGCCGGTCACATTGACCACGGGAAAACATCACTTATAAGAGCTCTTACAGGTAGAAATACGGATAGATTGTCCGAAGAACAAAAAAGAGGCATAACAATAGATTTAGGATTCACATACTATGACGATGAGTCCGGAGTGAGGGTTGGAATCGTCGATGTGCCGGGACATGAAAAGTTTGTAAAAAATATGTTGTCCGGCGTTCACGGAATGGATCTCGTGCTTGTAATTATAGCGGCGGATGAAGGAATTATGCCGCAAACTGTTGAACATCTCAATATTTTAAATTTGCTTGGAGTCGACAAGGGGATAATTGTAATTACAAAGACCGATATGGTCGAAAAGGATTGGATGGAACTTGTTTTAGACGACGTCAAGGACTATATTTCTCATACTTTCTTAAAAGATGCTCCGATTGTACCGGTTAGCTCAAAAACGGGAGAGGGCATTGACGAACTGAAATCAGTAATCTCAAAATTTGTGAGTGAAATGCCTGAAAATGTCAACAAAGGCGAAGGGGTTCTTCCCGTTGACCGCGTATTTACACTAAAAGGCGTGGGAACGGTTGTTACCGGAACACAAACACATGGCGAGTTTAAAATAAATCAGGATATTTTCATTTATCCGGAAATGATTGAAAGTAAAATTCGCTCAATTCAAGTTCACGGTGAGGATATGAATGAAAGTTTCAGCTCGCAACGTGTGGCAATGAATCTTGCAAATGTTAAAAAAGAAGATATAAAAAGAGGCTCCGTCATTTCGGTTAAGGACCACTTACTTGTGTCAAATCTGATTGACGTTAAGCTAAAATGCATTCCTGATGCAAAGTATTCGATAAAAAACAGGTCGCGCGTGAGATTTCATATTGGAAGCGAAGAAACGCTTGCAAGAGTTATTCTTCTTGACAGAGGAGAACTTAAGCCGGGAGAAGAATGCTACGCACAGCTTCTCCTGCAAGATGAAATTGTTGCAATGCGAAAAGATAAATTTATTGTCAGATTTTTCAGTCCGGTCATAACGATTGGCGGCGGAGAAATTTTGGAACTAAAACCGAGCAAGAAAAAGAGATTTAGAGAAGAGTCGATTGAGCTTATTAAAAATAAAGACACGGACGACATTTCCGAGTCAATCGAAGCAATTCTTGCTGACAGAGGAACTGACTTTGTCACAAAGTCTGAGCTTTCAAAGCTCATTTCGCTGCCTGAGGAAGATATTATAGGCGACATTGAAAATCTGGAAGATGAAGGCATTATCGAAACGATTGGAGAGAACTATCTTGTTCTCTCTTCGGAAATAAAGCGCATACAAAACGGAGTTATAGAATATCTCGAAGAATATCATAAAAAATTCCCGCTAAGACTTGGAGTTTCACTTGAAGAAATTAGACAAAAGTTTTTAAGAGGCTTGAATCAAAAGATTCAAGATTCATTTTTAAATCGTATAAGCGCGGACAAGGATATCATAATCGACGACAATTTGGTTCTTTTGAGTACATTCTTTAGAACATATACCGATGCTGAACAAAAGAAAATTGATGAAATTGTGGAATTTATGAAAAAAGAAGATCGACTCTACAAAAAAGATGAATTAGATGGAGCGCCGATTGATTTAATAAATGCAATGATCAAGGATAAAATCTTAATTGAGATGTCAAAAGAAGTTATGCTTTATGAATATTATCTCAAATGCACCGACACGCTTTTTAAGTTGTTCAATGAACATGATTCTATAAATGTTAAGATTTTCAGAGATGAATTGGGAACAAATAGAAAGACGGCGGTAGCGCTTTTGGAATATTATGATGCTAAAAAGATTACCAGAAGACAGGGTGATGAAAGATTTTTGTTTAAGAGGAAGGATTAATTTTGAGATTATTAATTATAGATGAAAATAGATTGTCAGCCGGAAATCTCGCATATTCAATGGAGCAGGATGATTATGAGGTGAAGATTTGCACGGACCCGAAAAATGAACTTCAGGGTGTTTTGGGTGCAAATTATGACATAATTGTTATGGAACTTGACTATTCAAACATAAACGGGCTCACAATAATTCAAAGTATTAGGCGCACGTCGACTATTCCGATTATAGTTACAACTGAGAACGACGATGACATTCAAAAGATTTTGGCGCTTGAATATGGAGCCGATGATTATTTGATTAAGCCTTACAATATACTTGAATTGAAAGTTCGTATAAAGGCGATAATGAGAAGACTTAAGTCCACGTTTAAGGACACGGATGACATAGATATAAAATTTGATGAATATATTATAAAGCCGGTCGGGCGCGTGCTTGTAAAGGACGACAGCGTAGTTTCCCTTACCGGTAAAGAGTTTGACTTGATATATGTTTTGGGCTCCAACCCCGGAAAAGTTTTTTCAAGAGAAGAACTTATGACAAAAGTTTGGGGCTACGATTACTATGGAGACGTCAGAAGCATTGACGTTCACATAAGAAGAATAAGAGAAAAAATTGAAAAAGAGCCGAAAAACCCTAAGTATTTATTGACGAAATGGGGGCAAGGTTACTATTTTTATGATTATAATAAATAAAGCGTGAGGGGTTTATGAATGTAACATAAATCCCTTGAATTTTATTTTTTCTTCGTGTATAATAGAACTTGTTGGAATTTATGGGGGTAGATGGGTCCTGGTGGGCCCTCCGGTCTTCAAAACCGGCGAATGGGGTTCGGAGCCTCATTGGTGTGTTCGATTCGCACGTACTCCCGCCATATATGTAACTGTTCTATTTATTTAGAGCAGTTATTTTTTTGGAGGTTTTTATGAAAAGAAAATGGACAGATGAGAGTATTTATGATAAAAAGACAATTGAGCGCGTTCTCTCTATGAGCGATGAAGAATACGTGGAAGCATTTAGCGGAAATTTGGAGTTTGGAACTGCAGGACTGCGAGGCTATATGGACGCAGGGACAAACAGAATGAATATATACACGGTAAAAAAAGCGGCAATAGCAATTGCAAAATGGATTCTTAAAAATGATGCGAGAGAAAAGGGAATTGCAATCGGATATGACGTTAGACACCATAGTCGTGATTTTGCAAAGATAACGGCATCTGTTATGAAGTATTTTAATATTAAATATTATTTTTTTGATGAAATCGTTGCGACGCCACATCTTTCATATGCCGTGAGACATCTCGAAACATTTTGCGGGGTAATGGTCACTGCAAGTCACAATCCAAAAGACTATAATGGGTACAAGGTTTACAAAAAAACGGGCTCTCAAATTTTGGAAGACGATGCAGAAGTTATCGAGAAATTCATGAATGAAATCACAGAAAAAGAATTCACGGACATACCGGATGTGGAACCTGTCTCATTCGACTTTAAACCCGTTTTTAACGATTACTATAGAGATATAATGTCACTAAGCATGAACGACGACAAAACGCGTTTTAAGATGGTTTACAGTCCGTTTAACGGGTGTGGAGAAAAGACAGCAAAGGCAATTTTAAAAGATAAAAATGTGGATTACTTTATACCGAATGAGCAGGAATATCCGGACCCGGATTTTACAACCATACCTTATCCAAATCCGGAGGTAAAGGAAACTTTTTTGCTTGCAATTGAGCTCGCAAAAAAAGAAAATGCGGATTTAATTGTTGTCAATGACCCTGACGCTGACAGAATGGCTTTTGCTTCAAGAGTCGGAGAGGAGTTTAAGATTTTTTCGGGTAACGAAATCGGAGCGATTCTTATTTATTATATTGTTAATGCGAGGAAAGACTTGGGGCTTGACACGAACGGCAGAGTTGTAAAAACGATTGTGACCGATGATTTGGGAATCGAAATTGCAAAGGATTTCGGATATAAAACATATGAAACACTCACGGGATTTAAAAATATTGCGGTTTTTGCAAATGAACTTGACGGAAAAGATGAGGAGTTTGTATTCGGATATGAGGAGTCGATCGGATACGAAATCGGAAGCGCAGTTCGTGACAAAGACGGATTGAGTGCGCTTTTATATGTAATTGATGCGTATCGATATTTTAAAAATAAAAATATGACTTTCCAAAATGTTTTGGAAGAGATTTATAAAAAATATGGATATCACGTCGAAAATAATTTTTCGATTTATTTCGAAGGAGTCGATTCAAACGAAAAAATGAACGGAGTGATGAAAGAGTTTAGAGAGGATTTTGTGGATCATCTTTTTGATATCGAGGTCGATAAAAGAAAGGATTATCTTTTGGAAACCGGGAATATGAAGACAAACGCACTTATTTATAATCTAAAAAACGGAATAAAAATCTGCATGCGTCCGTCAGGGACAGAGCCGAAACTGAAGATTTATATGTATGGAGTGGGGGATGACAGAGAAAAGATTATGAAAGAGCTCGATATGCTTCGCAAAAAAATAGAACAATTTACAAAATAAAAAAGCTGTATAGGATTTATTTTCATAAGTCTTATACAGCTTTATTTTATTCTAATTTTCGCTATGTGCGTTTTTTTCTTCCATTTCTTCTCCGAGCTTTTCAGCTGTCGGAGTTGCGGCAAGTCCACCCAAAGCGGTTTCTCTTAAAGCTTCAGGGAGGGAGTTTCCGACTTGTCTCATCGAATCGATTGTTTCATCGAGAGGAATTAGGCAAGGGAAGCCTGACATTGCGAGGTCCGCAGAAATTATTGCGTTCACAACGCCACTTGCGTTTCTTAGATTACATGGGTATTCAACAAGTCCAAGAACCGGGTCGCAAACAAGTCCCAAAATATTTTTTATAGCAAATGCGGCACTTGCAAAAATTGTGTCGATGTCAAAATCTCTCAAATAACAGATTGCAGCGGCAGCCATTGCAGCAGCGGACCCGCATTCTGCTTGACATCCTCCTTCCGCACCGGAGATGCTTGCGTTTTGTGCAATAATTTCTCCTATAACTCCGGCAACTATGAGAGCTTCAACAAGTTTGTCATCATCGTAGCCATATTTTTCTTGCATTGTAAAGAGTGCAGCAGGTAAAATTCCACTTGCTCCTGCGGTAGGAGCTGCAACTATTCTTCCCATAGAAGAGTTGACTTCTGAAACGGAAAGAGCCATAGCCATAGCGCGTGTTATTGTTTTGCCGCTGACAGAGTCTTCGGCATATTTATTTGCTTTTACGGCACTTCCTCCGGTGATTTTTGACATTGAATAGACGGCTTGGTCGAGACCTTTGTATGCTGAATCGCGCATAACCTCTAAAGTTTCATGCATAAGTTCAAGCAAATCCGCTTCTTCAATTCCTGTATTTTCAAAATCTTTATCGATTGCTATTTGCCAAATTTCTTTTCCGGTTTTAACGCATAAGTCTTTTAATTCTTTCGCTTTATTATACATATTAGTCATCCTTTCCATGGTCAATGAATTTAACGAAGTCAAAGTCATACAGTCTTACCATATCGTCAATAACAGCAGGGTCTATGTCACTGTCAAACTCACAGATGAGAGTTGCTTGTTTTCCGTTTCTTATAACATTCATATTTGCAATGTTGAATCCGGAAATTGCAAAAAGTGAAGTAATTCTTGAGATGATACCCTTTTTATCGGCATATTTTGCAATGACTGTAGGGCGTTCGCCGGTAAATGTAATGTCAGTACCGTTGATGTCGGTAATGATAATATTTCCGCCGCCGATGGATGAGCCTTGTACATAAAAATCTTCTTTGTCGTTAAAATGGAAAATCATTTTTACTGTGTTCGGATGGCTGTATCCCAAATCCGTTTCGACAAATTCATATTTTAGACCGATTTTGTCAGCAATTTCAAATGAATCCCTTATTCTTTCGTCGCTTGGAGAAAAACCCATTACTCCTGCAAGCAAAGCCTTGTCGGTACCGTGACCGTGGTAAGTTTTTGCAAAAGAGCCGTGAAGTAAAAATGTAACTGCATTAAAATTTGCGCCAACAATGTTTCTCGCAATTTTTCCCAGTCGACATGCGCCGGCAGTGTGGGAACTTGATGGACCTATCATTATAGGCCCCAATATTTCTTTTAAACTGAAATCTCTCATATCTATTCTCCTTTTTTAATTTTTGTTCTCTTTTCTCTGTTGAGCAAGAAAACAAATGAAAATATTAAACCTGCCGCCATTAAATAAGAAATCAAAATACTAACAGGATTTAAATCTACATCAATTGAACTTTCGCCGTCTTCTTTTTTGTCAAGCAGTTTTGACATCTTGTCGTGTGTGAAGTTCAAAGTTTCATCGTTTATTTCAATTTTGAAATAGCTTTCAAATATATCGTCTAAATCATTTATATCAACAACATAACTTCCATCTATGAGTTGGGGAGAGTTTTTTAAACTCAGCTTATTTGTGCCGATTGTAAAATCTTTATTTCCGATTTCGAGCCTTATGAGTCCGCCGAAATAAAAAGTTCCTCCGTTTTCCTCATACTTTATATTTAAATAGTTTGCAAGCTCGTGAGCCCTTATATAATGTTTGCCCTCATAATTTAGAAGTCCAAATTTTTGCTTCTTTTTCCTCTTTGTGGAAACGGTGTATTCCTCGTCTAAAAACGACGGGATTTCATCTTTTAAATAGTAAGCTTTTGGAGCGACAGTGCTGTATTCTCCGGCGTCATAAATTATATATCCGTTTCGTATGACCGTATCTATTCCGGTTGACGGATGTATCTCTTCGGTCATTGATGAGAACTGTGAAATGTTCTCGGTATTTACAATTATCAAATCGGCGTCCGAGCCGGTTTCAATGCTGCCTTTGTTTTGAAGGTAAGAACGATTTCCGAAAACATTCCTTAGTATTGACGTTTGAGAAAAAATGGCATTATAAAAATCTTTTTGCTCCGGCAATTCTATGTCAAAATTTAAAAACAGCCTTCCCATAAATGTGTTTATTCCGGCAGTTGACGGTCTTGACGATTCAAAGTGATTATAGGATTCTGAAACGAATTTTTCACTTTTCAGAACTTTATTAATAATGTTTTCATCGATTAAGCCTATGACCGAAAGTGTATCGGTCATATTTCTGTTTTCAGCTCCCAAACGGAAAATATTAAATTCATTTTGGTTTATTGCAATCTGATTTAAAAGCTTGCCGAATTTTTCGTCGCTTATCTCAGAAGGTATCACATTTGTATAGCTGAATGGATATCCTCCGATATAAACATGTTCTTCGTCGTTCGAGTATCCGATGATATAATCCAACGAACTAAAATGAAAGTTTGAATTTACGATATAAATTTTTCTATCATTTTTCTCTTCGTTTATAAATTTATCGAGCCATGGAATTATCTGCGAGTCATCAAACTCAAAAAAATCGAGATAAATCGGAAAATTCTCCGGAATATTTTTCAAATTCGGAAAGTTCGAGTTCGGCTCCGGTTTGAAATATAAACCCGCATATCCTTCGCTCAGACGGTCATTCAAATCGGACTCGAATTTTTCCTTTTCTTCCTTTGTTGCAGTCGGATTAAAAATCGATGTAAAATCATATATCAAAATTCTATTGATATAGCTGATTTGATTTTCTTCCTGCAGTATATACTTGTCAAAAGGAAGGTTGGATTTGACAATCGTTGATGTAACGCCGTCTTTCACACGTAGTTTGCTGTATTCTTCATTTTTCGCATCCGAAAGCCCGTCTATGAAGCCGGGAAGAACAAGCTTGTCTTTTGCATCGATTACGTTGCTTCCGCTCAGCTCGTCTCGAGTTATTTTTTTTACTTTTCCGGAACTTATCCCGATATTATAATTTTTAAGATAAACTCCCGCAAGCGGATCGTAAATATTTCCGTTTTGAATGACTGTGTCATAAGTCTCCGGTTCCGCCTGTATAATTATACTATTTAACATTAAAAATGCAAATATTATTGTCAATAATTTTTTCATATCTTCACCACATATCATTATATCCTATTTTAAATAGAATTTAAAGAGTAAAAGGGTAAAAATTGGGTAACTATTAATCATGGGGGAGAGAAATATGTCACTTTTGGTAGAACTTAGTCCTAAACTTGTGCTTGAATTCGTTGAAGGCAAAAATTCATGTGAGATTTCATGCGATTTAAGAACAAAAAATCTATATAAACTTTTGAAAAGTTATCAATGCGATTTTAAACTCCTGTCGACACTCGGGGGTAATTTTGGTGAAGAAATTTATGATTATTTCACGAAAAATTCAGTCAAGATCGAAAGAGTAGATGTTCGCGATGACTCGGGCGTAATGGGAATAATGAGAGACGGCTATAGAGTTTTGAGAGGCGGTTCTGAGAGACAAGTTTTTACATTCGACGATAAAAGAGCAATCAAAAGTAAATACATAACGTCTATTTATAACGAAGATGACATAGTTCTTCCTATTTTTGATTCGGAGATGGAATTTGCTCCTGAATTTATAAAAAAGGCAAATGAATATTATAAAAATATTATAATATTTGGACCGAAAGCGCATATGTATATAAAGTTTAATCCTGCAATTGCAATTCTTACAAAAGAAGAAGTTGAGGAACTTTGCCCGTTTAGAATTACGTCGAATTACGAGTTTGTGAATTTTTCGTACAGTCTTGTTGACGATTATAAAACCAGACTTATTATTGTGGACAAGGACTCTCTCTATTTTTACAAAACCGGACTTTGTTATTTGATTGAAAATATAAAAACTGATTTCACAAAAACGCTTTTTGCAACTCTTTTTGCAACTCAAAATAAAATGGACAAAGACGACATAATCCAATTTGTCGCAGCCGCAAATGTTATGCCGACCGAGTCTAAGATTGGCGACATTATTGAAAGGTCAAATAGTATTAAGGTTGGTGTTTACAGAAGATGAAGAAGTTCAGTTTTTTACACATAAGCGATTTGCATCTTTGCGAGCCATTTAAGAACAATTTTTATCTTGATGGCTATTTTTTACGTGAAGAAATGTGGAAAACTTTGCAAAATGCTGTAATATTTGCAAATAAAAAAAACATCGAATTTATTTTTATCACGGGAGACATTTTTAATAAAGAGTATTTTACAAAAGCACATGCTTTGAGATTTATAGAAATCTTGAAAAAATTTAAAGGTGAAAAGATTTTTATAATATTCGGAAACCATGATTTTGTTGGCGGCGATAATGTTCTCTTGGATGTTGATATTCCCGAAAATATAATAGTGAATTTTTCGAATGAAATCGACGAATTTGTTTTGCCGGAGTATAATCTCTCTATTTTTATGCACAGCTGGACAAATGCAGTTGAGAGAGTTCCGGTTATTGATGCGATAAAATTTAAGTCAAAAAGAAATATTTTGCTTTTGCACAGCGGGACGAATGTTGACCCGGGTTATATGCCGGTTGCAATTTCGAGTCTGACGAGATTTGACTATGTGGCACTTGGACATATTCATAAACCAACGACGGTCTCCAAGAACATATGCTATCCGGGAAGTTTGACGCCGCTATCAATTGGAGAAACAGGAGCTCATGGCGGTATGTACGGCATTATTGACGAAAGCTTAAAATTGGAGTTTGTAAGGCTTTCTGAGTTACAATACACGGACGCCGAGATGAATATTGACTGTCTTTCTTATGATGACCTTGTTGAAACATTAAAAATTGAGGGCGGAATAAATATTTTAAGACTTAAAATTAAAGGCTCAAAAAATATTTATATAAATGCCGATGATTTGAAAGCGTCTTTGTCCAACTTTTATAAATTCGTTGAAATTGTCGATGAGAGAATTTATACGGAAGAATTTATGAAAGAGCATTCGGAAATATTTGAAGGAATAGTTAGATTTTTGGATAAAAAGAATTTGGATGATAATTTGAGGCGTGAAGTTATAGAAAATGCGATTAAACATTTGGTAGGAACGAGATGATTATAAAAAATATTAGATTGATTGATTTTGGGGCGTATAGGGACCGAAGTTTTAATTTTGAGCAAGGTTTAAATTTAATATATGGTAAAAACGAAGTCGGTAAAAGCACTTTGAGATCAAGTATTGATGCAGGATTATACGGGTTTTTAGACGGAAAGTCTATAAGGAAATCATACACTGACAGTTTTGAAACATATACAGGCGCTTCGTCGATAATGAACATGAAAATAACTTCAAAAGGCAAAGAATATTTGATAGAAAGAAACATGGGGGCGGAAACTTGCAGAGTTTTCGACGAGGGGAATAATGATATTACAGATAATTTTTCTCTGACAAATAAGATTCCGACTCCGGGAAATGATTTTTTAAATGTAGACAGCGAAACTTTTAGAAGATTTTTCTATATCGACACGACAAAGAAGGATGTGGGCGATTTAGGATTTTTAATTCTAAAAGAAGAGATGGACGGAGATATTGTTTCAAAAGCGATTAAAAATTTAAAAAAGGAAAACGAAGAGCTTGGAAGCGACCGATCGTGGCAAAAGAAAAGACCGAGAATAAAAAATGAGATTGCAAATTTGGAAGAGGAAATAAGGGTCGGTGAAGAAGCACTTATTCAAAGTTCAAAGAAAAAAATCAAAACAGATGAAATTAACGATGAATTAAGAAAACATGACGCAAGACTTTTGAAGCTTTATAGGAGAGAAACGAAACTTGAGACCGTGAAAGATGAAATTTATCAAGATAGTTTAAATAGAAGCTCAAAAAAGAAGCCGACTGAAATTATCTGTCCAATTCTTGCTGCTTTGTTCCTTTTAGGGGCATTTGTATCTAAATATGCATTAAATTTTGACAAATATTTTTGGCATTTAAATATTGTCGGAGTAATTTTTATCGCTCTGTCTATTGTAAGTAGAATAAAAATATCAAGCGGCAATGAAAAGGGTGAAGAAGAAATTCAAGATGTGCTCGGCGAAATTGAAACTGTAAATTCGAAAATTAAAGAGATAAATGATTCGAAAATTGAGCTGCAAAAAGAACTTTCTTTTTTGGAAGGACAGCTTGACAACATAATGAAAGTTTCGGAAAATACATTATATTTAAAGGACAGACTTTCTGTATTAAAGCGGGAAGACGAAATAATGGACAGAGAGTATTTTGTTAATGAGCTTACAATTGAAGCACTTGAGTTTTTAAAAATTGAAAAGAAAAAAGCACCTAAGACTATGATTATTAATAGGGCGGAGGATATTTATTTCAACATTACCGGGAAAAATGATTTACTAATAAGCGACAAGCTGGACTTCTTTTTGGACAGAGAAAGAAGGATGGACGAAAGAAATTTTTCTTCGGGGACTATGGAAGTTGCGATTTTTTCGCTGAAGCTTGCATTTAACGAATTTTTAACGGATGGGGATTTCATAGTTTTGGATGATGCTTTTTTGTTTGTTGACGATGAAAGACTGGAAAAAATTGCGGAGATATTGTATAATATTTCAAGTAAAAAACAGATTTTGTATTTTACATCCAATAAGAGATTACTGGACATAATAAATCGCAAATATTATAATATAAATGAGGTGATTATTTGATTTATGCGCTTTCCGATACACATCTTGACGGCGGGAAAAACAAACCTATGGATGTTTTTTCAGACAGTTGGATTGATCATAAAGAAAAGATTCAATTGAATTGGGAGCGTATAGTCAAAGATGAGGACACTGTTCTTATTGCCGGGGATATAAGCTGGGCTATGAAATTGGAAGAGGCGATTCCGGATTTGGAATTTCTCGATTCGCTACCTGGAAAAAAGATTTTATCAAGGGGCAATCACGACTATTGGTGGTCCGGTTTGAAAAAGATGAATGATTTGAATCTAAAGACAATAAAATTCTTGCAAAATAATTCATACAGCGTCGAAGGTTATGAGGTTGCAGGTTCGAGAATTTGGCTCGATGACACCTCTAAAGAGTACGAAGAAAACGATAAAAAAATTACGGATAGAGAAATTATAAGATTGAAACTCAGTCTTGACACTTGCAAAAGCGGAAGACCGATAATTGCAATGCTTCATTATCCACCGTTCGACAATAATAAAAATCCGAATGTGTATGCAAAAATCCTTGAAGAGTATAATGTTGAAGCCTGTATTTATGGGCATCTCCATGCAAATGGACATCAAAATGCGGTAGAGGGAAAAATTAATGGAGTTGAATATTTTCTAACATCCTGTGATTTTATCGATTTTACACCTGTTATCATAAGGAGGTAACAACTATGAAATTAGTAGTAGGTAAAAACTATGACGATATGTCAAAACTTGCAGCTGAACAAATGATTGAAAACTGGAATGAAATAAAGGTTTTGGGTCTTGCAACCGGAAGCACTCCGCTCGGATTATACAATGAACTTATAAAAGCAAATGAAGAAGGAAGAATTTCTTTTGAGGATAAAATCAGCGTAAACCTCGATGAATACATCGGACTTCCGGATGGGCACAAGGAAAGTTACAGAACATTTATGAACGACAATCTTTTTGACAAAGTTGACATTGACAAGTCAAACACATATGTTCCGAAGGCAAAGGATGAACACGATACGAATGCCGGAGAAGAATATGAAAAGTTGGTGGAAAAATTGGGCGGTCAAGATGTACAAATTTTGGGAATCGGAGAAAACGGACATATTGCTTTCAATGAACCGGCACCTGAGCTAAACGGGAAAACGGGGATTGTGAAACTTACACAATCTACCATTCACGCAAATTCAAGATTCTTCAACAATGAAGATGAAGTGCCTAAATATGCAATATCAATGGGTATGGGAACGATTCTTCAAGCAAAGGAAATTATCCTTTTGGCAAGTGGAAAGAAAAAAGCGGATGCGATTAAAAAACTTTTAAATGATGATAAAATCACGACCGATTGTCCGGTTACATTCCTAAAACTACACAAAAATGTTACAGTTTATATCGACGAAGATATAAAAGAAGAATTGGATAAATAAGTTCAATGCTCGAAAAAGAGATAGAAGTAAAAGTTCTTGGTTTTGAGATTCAAGATTATATAGATATGGTCGAAAAAATCGGAGCAAAGAAAATATCAACGGAAGAGCAAGTCAATCACAGATTTGTGGATGCAAAAACGGAAGGCGACTCATATTTGAGACTTCGAGAAGTTGGCGGCAAAGGATATTTCACTTTGAAAGAGAGAAGTTCCTCCGAAAACGCGAGAGTAAATAGTGAATTAACTACAGAAATTGCAGAGTCTAAAACATTTTTAAAAATTGCCGATAGACTTGGAATAAGATATACTTCGGAGTCAAAGAGAAGAATAAAATATGTCTTGGACGATTTCGTTTTTGACATTGACAAATGGAGCGATGAGGTCTATCCGTATCCATATATGGAGATAGAGGCGAAGACGACGGAAGCGCTTCAAAAAATAATTGCTCGACTCGGGATTTCCGAAGAACATATTTCAACAAAATCAATAAAAGAACTTAAAGATGATTTAAACTCTTTATAAATTCATAAAATAAACCGAAGAAACTTTTTCGGTTTATTTTTTTGCGTTTAGTGACACTAATGACTCGAAAAAAATGTGCATATATGATATAATAATTTATGGAGGTTGCCATGAAAGATTCAGTTTTAAAAGAAAACATTATAGTTTTAATTTTGGGTGTTTTTTTTAGTGCAATCCTCGTGTTTTTGTCAAATAAATTTTTAAACGGTATGGCTGTCAAATTTTTGGGAATCTGTGCAATCTCATATTTGATGGCTTTTCTTGTAGGAAAAACCGCACTTTTGATTCATATTTTATTGTCGAGTGCGTTTTTGGTTTTTCTGAATGGATATAAGCTTGATAGCACAATCGATTATATCCCATTTATTGTGGAGGTTTTTGTTGGGAGTTTTTTAATAAGTTTTATTAAAAATGTTTTTTATAACAACGAGCTTCTATCAAGTTTTTTTGCGGTTGTAATCGGAAGAATTTCGTTTTTTACAGCGGGATTTATACTTTATGATGTGATTTTAAAAAAAGGAATTTTTAATGAATTTTTGCTTAATCACTTGAACAATGAAGTTGTAGGAATGATTTTTTGTGTAATATTTGTGCCGTTTATTTGTTATAGCATTAAGAAAAACACAATCATGTGGAATTAGATACGGAGGTTTTATTATGAAATGGCGTGGAAGAGAAGGTAGCTCTAATATTGAAGATGGAAGAAGAACTTCATTCGGCGGAGGAGGTTTAAGACCGACCGGCGGATTTAGAATGGGTGGACTTGGACTTATTATAGTTGCGGTTTTGTATTTAATTATGGGTGGAAATCCTTTGGATATGATAACCGGTGGTGGGCCAAGTGTTTCCTCAAACTATGAACCGACAGCGGCCGATGAAGAAAAAATGGAATTTTTAAGTGTTGTTTTAAAAGATACGGAAGATGTTTGGAAGAAGATTTTTGAAGACAACGGATTAACTTATGAAGAACCTGTCATGCATATATTTCACGGTGCTGTAAAGAGTGCATGTGGAGTTCAATCTGCACAAGCCGGACCTTTTTACTGTCCGGGAGACCGAAAACTATATATGGACTTGGACTTTTTCGACGAACTCAGTAAAAACTTGGGGGCACAGGGAGATTTTGCAATTGCATATGTAGTTGCGCACGAAGTTGGCCACCATGTTCAAAATATGCTGGGAATAATGAGAGAACAACAATCAAAAAGACAAACTCTTTCAGAAACCGAATATAACAAAATTTCTGTTGCAATAGAGCTCCAAGCTGATTATCTCGCAGGGGTATTCGCCCGTTGGGAAGACGAAGCGGGTTATCTTGAAAAGGGAGATTTTATGGAAGCCATAAATGCAACATCTGCGGTCGGCGACGACACACTTCAAAAGAAATATCAAGGCGCAGTTGTTCCGGACTCATTTACACACGGAACAGCTGAACAAAGGGAAAGATGGTTTAAACGCGGATATGAAGCGGGCGATCTTTCACAAGGAGATACATTCAGTGTGCCTTATGACGAATTATAATTTTTAAAGTTTTAAATAGAGAAAGGAATGAACTTATGAAAACAGTTTATAGTGCTATACAACCGTCAGGAGATTTGACAATAGGAAATTATTTAGGAGCTCTAAGAAACTGGAAAAAATTGGAAGATGATTACAGATGCATTTTCGGAGTCGCTGATCTTCACGCAATCACAGTAAGACAAGACCCTGAAATGTTAAGAGAAAGGTCGAAAAAACTTATTGCAATTTATCTTGCAAACGGACTTGATCCGAAGAAGTCGATCATCTATGTAAACAGCCATGTGCCTGAACATGCTGAACTTGGATGGGCTCTTCACACATATACATCTCTCGGACAGCTGAACAGAATGCATCAGTTCAAGAGTAAAATAAAAGACAATGAAGAAAGGGCTAATGCCGGTCTTTATTGCTATCCGGTTTTGATGGCGGCTGATATTCTTCTTTACGACACGGACCTTGTGCCGGTTGGAGATGACCAAAAGCAACACGTTGAAATCACAAGGGATATTGCGGAAAGATTTAACGGAATATATGGAGAAACTTTTGTTATGCCGGAGCCGCTTATCGGCAAGATGGGAAACAGAATTAAAAGTTTACAAGATCCGACAATCAAGATGAGTAAATCAGACCCGAATCCGGCGGCATATATACTTCTTCTTGAAGAATATAACTCAATTAAAAAGAAAATAAACAGAGCAGTTACAGACTCGGTTGGAGAAATAAATTATTCAAAAGATCAGCCGGGAGTTTCAAACCTTCTTGAAATTTATCAATCTTGCACGGATGAAAAGATGGAAGATATTCTATCAAAATTTGAAGGAAAGGGTTATGGGGAGTTAAAAAAAGCTGTAATTGAAGCTGTCGAAAACTCAATCGGTCCGGTTAGAGACAAGACAAATGAACTCTTACAAAATGAGGACTATCTTATTGAAGTTGCACACGACGGAATGATTAGGGCGAGAGAAATTGCATCAAAAACACTCGAAAGAGTTTATGAAAAAATAGGATTTTTGAGGGGAATGTAATGAAAATATTGATTGTTGGCGGAGGAGCCAGGGAGTATGCTATAGGTGAAAAAATTAAGAGTCAACGCGGAAGTGATGTTGAACTTATCTTCGCACCCGGCAATGGCGGTACACAGCTCATCGGTAAAAATGTAGATATCGGTGACACTGATATTTCAAAACTTTTAGATTTTGCAAAAAATGAAAAAGTTGATTTTACAATTGTCGGTCCGGAAGCACCTCTTTGCGAGGGCATTGTGGATGTTTTTAGTGGAGCAGGACTCAAAATATTCGGGCCTGATAAAAAAGCTTCGAAGCTCGAAGGTTCAAAGGAATTTACAAAAGAAGTTTTAAAACTCGAAAATATTCCTACTGCTGAATATAAAACTTTCACAAACTCAGATGAAGCTATTAAATATGCAAAAGAACTTAGAGATAAAAATTTAAAAAATAAAGTTGTTCTAAAAGCGGACGGACTTGCTTCGGGAAAAGGTGTTATCATAGCAGAACATGACGAAGAAATTGAAGAAGGCATAAGAAATGTTTTGGATAATAAGATTTTCGGAGATCAAAAGATTTTGATTGAAGAATTCCTTTGGGGTTTTGAAACGAGTTTAATCGGATTTTTAGACGGCGAGACAATAAAGCTATTCAATCCGACCAGAGACCACAAGACGATTTTTGAAGGAAATGTCGGAGCAAACACCGGTGGAATGGGAACGTTCACTCCTGACTTTGAAGCTTTGGTTTATAGAGAAGAAATTGATGAAAAAATTATCCAACCGCTTGTTCATGCATTGAAAAAAGCGGAAATTGATTACAAGGGCGTCATTTTCTTGGGACTTATTATTTCGGAAGATGGTCCTAGAGTTCTTGAAATCAACTGCAGATTCGGCGATCCTGAAACACAATGCTTGATGATGAATCTTGAAAGCGATTTGCTTGATTTGATGATAAAGACCACCGAAAAAAATCTAAAGGACGCGGAACTTGTTTTAAACGATAAAAGAATAGTTAATGTCGTTTTAGCAAGTGGAGGATATCCGGGAGATTATAAAAAAGGATTTGAAATAAGTGGTTTAGACTCTCTCAAACATTCTAAAATATATTATGGCGGCGTTAAAGAAAAAGACGATAAAATTTATACGAACGGTGGACGTGTGCTTGGAATTTGTGCATGCGGTGACAGTTTTGATGAAGCGATGGAAAGAGCATATAGTGATGTTCAAAAAGTTCATTTTAATGATGTTTATTACAGAAAGGATATTGCGCCAATGGTAAAGAGAATTTATGTTTGGAAAAAAGACGGATTTGATGTTCCTTCAAATTCCGTGAAAAATTTGGTCAAAGAAGAGTTTGGAAAAACTTTTGAAAATTTGAAATTGTATAGAAGATATGACATTGACGGATTGACAGATGATGAAATTGATGATATAAAAGACACCATTTTAAGAGAACCTCCGGTTGATGAAATTGCGACCGGAAATGAAGCAATTGATTTGCAAACAAAACTCGAAAATTCAATTGTTATAAAATATAAATCGGGACAATTTGACCAAAGAAAGAAAGGGCTTTTGGACACAATAAAAGCGGTTCTTCCTGAATCAAATGTCGATGCTGAAGTTGAAGAGGTAATAACAATTCCGGGCGCAACTGATGAAGAAATCAAAAAGATTAAGGCGATTTTAATAAACCCTGTCGACCAAGAAGAGGGAGAACTTCTTGAAATTCCTGCATCTTTAAGAGATATGTCAAAGAGATCGAATGAAATTTTGACATATGACGGGTTTAAAGATATGAGCGAGAAAGAACTTGAAGAATTTCACGATTCGCATTCACTTGCAATGAGTGTTGCCGATTTAAAAACAATACAGGATTATTGCAAGAAAGAAGATAAAGACCCTACAGACACGGAAATTTCAATTCTCGACACATATTGGAGCGACCACTGTAGACACACAACATTCTTCACAAATCTTGAAGATGTTGAATTTAAGAATACCGATTCAAAACGTGACGAAGCGATAAAAGGAGCATTCAAAAAATATCTCGAAATGAGAGAAAAAGCAAATGCAAAGAAGCCTGTTTCGTTGATGGACATGAGTACGATTCAATCAAAACTCATGAGAAAAGAAGGAAAACTTGACGACGTTGAAGTAAGTGATGAAATAAATGCTTGTACTCTTATTATTCCGGCTGATGTTGACGGAAAAACAGAGGAATATTTGTTATTTTTCAAAAATGAAACACACAACCACCCGACAGAAATTGAACCATTCGGTGGAGCTCAAACATGTTTGGGTGGGGCTATAAGAGACCCGCTTTCAGGTAGAGGATATGTTTATCAAGCAATGAGAATAACAGGTGCGAGCGATCCTATAAACGACTACAAATTGGAAGGAAAGCTTACGCAAAAGAAAATTATTCGCGATGCAATGAAGGGTTACAGCTCATACGGAAATCAAATCGGATTACCGACAGGTTATGTTGAAGAACTTTTCCACCCTGGATATAAGGCAAAGAGAATGGAAGTCGGAGCTGTTATGGGAGCAGCACCGAGAAAGAATGTCATTAGAGAAAAACCACTTCCTGGAGATGTTGTCATCTTACTTGGCGGAAGAACTGGAAGAGACGGAGTCGGCGGAGCAACAGGTTCGTCAAAAGTTCACACAAAGGACAGCGTAAAAAAATCGGGTGCAGAAGTTCAAAAAGGACATGCGCCGACTGAAAGAAAAATTCAAAGACTCATGAGAAGAACCGAAGCGGCATCATTAATTAAGAAATGTAACGACTTTGGCGCCGGTGGAGTTTCAGTTGCAATCGGTGAACTTGCAGACAGTTTGGATATTTATTTGGACAGAGTTCCGCTAAAATACAAAGGTTTAACACCGAGAGAAATTGCAATAAGTGAGTCTCAAGAAAGAATGGCTGTAGTTGTTTCAAAAGAAAATATGGAAGAGTTTTTGAAATATGCAGACGGAGAAAATCTCGAAGCTACTCATGTTGCAGATGTAACCGACACAGGTAGAGTTAAAATGTACTATGATGACAAAATTGCTTGCGACATGAGCCGTGAATTTATGGATTCAACGGGCGCACCGAGAAAGCAAAAAGTTGTTGTCGATTCAAACAATTCGGTAAAATATTTCGATGAAAAGAACGAGAACGATCTAAATAAATATCTCTTAGAAGAGATTAAAGGAATCAACCACGCATCAAAGAAAAATCTATTGGAACATTTCGACTTTTCTGTAGGAAGAGCTACATCAATGATGCCGCTCGGAGGAAAGAATCAAATCACCCCAATCAATTCAATGGTAGCAAAGATTCCTTCAAAAACTGATTTGACAAACACTGTAAGTTATATGAGTTTCGGATTTATTCCGGAACTCAGCGCCGAAGATCCGTTCTTGGGTGGTTATTATGCAGTTTTAATTTCAGTTTTGAAAGCAGTTGCAACAGGGGCGCCTTTAAGTACGATACGCCTTTCATATCAAGAATATTTTGAAAAGCTTGAAGATGCGCCTGAAAAATGGCAAAAACCTTTTATAGCTCTCTTGGGCGCAATGAAAGCATCGAACCTAACACAAACGCCGCCTATCGGAGGTAAAGACTCAATGAGCGGAAGCTTTGAAGATATTCATGTTCCACCGACACTCATAAGTTTTGCAGTCGGCTATGGCGACAAAAATGCTGTGACAACTTCGGAACTTAAAGGTGGATATAAGCTTGGTATTGTTAGAAACGAAATTGAAAACGGACTAATTGACGAAAATCAATTCTTAAAGAATTTAAATCTCATCGAAGCAGAGATAAAGACTGGAAATATCAAAACCGCGTATGTAGTTGACAGAGAAAATATTTTGCTCTCTCTAATGAAGATGAGCTTCGGAAACGATATAGGATTTGAAATTACACTCGATGCAAAAACTCTACTTTCAAACAGACCGCTCGATGTCATTGTTGAATACGAAAATGAATTCGACGGCGTTAAAAATATCGGGTCAACCGGTGGGGAAGAGTTTAAAGTAAATGGAACAACACTTCAATACGAAGCAATTAAGGATTCTTTCGTTCACGGACTCGACGAAGTTTACGGAACACCGATTGAAAAAGAAGCAAAAGATCTAAAATGGAATTCGGCTTCACAAAGAAGAACACATTCAAATAAAAAAGTTGAAACACCGCTTGTAACAATTGCGATATTTGAAGGGACAAACAGTGAATACGATTCAAGAATTGCATTTGAAAGAGCGGGAGCAAAGGTAAATGAAGTTCTTATAAAGAACATCACCCCTGAAAAGCTTGAAAGCTCGATTGCAGAACTTGCAGATTCAATAAGAAAATCTCAAATGTTCTTTATTCCGGGTGGTTTCTCAATGAGTGACGAACCGGATGGAAGTGCAAAGTTCATTGCAAATGTGCTGAGAAATGAAAAAGTTTCAAGCGCAATCGAATATTTGCTTGATGAAAACGGACAAGACGGATTAATTCTTGGTATTTGCAACGGTTTCCAAGCGCTGATTAAAACGGGACTTCTTCCATATGGAAAGATTATGAAGCTTGAAGAAACTTCGCCAACTCTAACATATAACGAAGTCGGTCGCCACATTTCAAAAATAATTCCGACAGTCGGTATTACAAATGACGGTCCATGGCTCAAGTATATAGAAAAGGATGTTTGCTACAATGTTCCGATTTCACACGGAGAAGGAAGATTTGTTGCAGATGACAACTGTATCGAAGAGCTTGTAAAGAACAATCAAATTGCATTTAAATATGTAATCAATCCTAACGGTTCAAAATGTGATATCGAAGGAATTATGGACAAGACAGGAAAGATTTTAGGAAAGATGGGACACTCTGAACGTGTATCGGATGACACTTATAAAAACTTCGGTGAAATAGAAATCGAAGAACTATTTAAATCCGGAGTTGAATACTTTAAATAAAATATGTATGAAAAAAGCAAGATATAAATTCATATCTTGCTTTTATTTATATTTCGTATTCAAGTAAATGTTTCTCAAACGAAGTTACATTCATTGAAAAGAGTAAAAATCCAATGAGAACGAGAATAACAGGAACTGAAAGCAATATATATGGCAATTGGTCTATTTCCACGATTCCGTTTTGTAGAAGTTTTTTAATTACTGAATAGAGTGCAAAGCCGATTGCAAATAATGATAGAGTGAGTTTTAAAACATTCATATTTTGTTTGATTGCCTGTTGCGGCGTGTCCCATTTTAATTTAGGACTTCTTATATCAAAGAAGAGACCCAAGTTTGAAATGAAAAATGAGGCGAATACGAATCCTAATAACCCAAAAAGCATCAGATAAAAATACTTTCCAAGCGCAATCATAAGAATTATAAATATCGGTATCTGTGAAATAGTTTTTAGAAGTGTTGATGCAACGATGCGTCCCTTTATATGATCCTTTGAATTTATTGGAAGTGATTTTAGAAGTCTTATATTTTTACCTTCTCTTGAAATAGAGGTTGCCGACGGATCATTTGTGATTCCTGAAATTAAGGATAGCGCAAATCCTACAAGAAAAATAAGAACTATAGTTAATAAAAATTCCTCCGATATAAATGGATATATTTTTTCATGTAGTTTGGAAATGAGAGAAAGTATTCCGCCGCTTGCGCCCATATCTTCTTTTGCGGCATTGAAAAAACCAATCAGAAAAACAATTATTATGAATACGCCGGTGAACATCGTATTAAAAAGATAAATAGGCGTTCTTATAATTTCATACATTTCTTTTTTTGCAAGAGTGAATGAAACAGGTGTTGATTTAACTTTTGAAAGATTTATTTTTTTCTTTTTACTAGGGCTAACACGGTTTTGTTGGAAGCCTTTTAAAAACGGCTTGACCATAAGGTTCGACGTTAAATAGAAAAGAACAGCACACAATCCGACAAGTATTATGAGCGATAAAATACTGACGCTTTCGCCATTAAGTCCTATTGATTTTTGAAATAAGTTATCGAAAGGGAAGATGTATTTTAGAACGTTCTTAGAATTATTAAAGAAAGCGCTGAACTTTTCTTCGGAGTCGACTTTAGGAATCATTATTTGATAAAATACAAAAAACGCTAAACCGAGTAAAAGAGAAATAAATTGAAATTTGTTTTTAAGGTTTGGAATTTTTGTTATATATTGCATTATAAAAATCGTAAATAGCGAAATAATTGAAGTGACAATTATCGGTATTGCAATGGAACCTATTATAAAGAACAAATAATATAGAATACCTGCATTTTTTAAGATTCCATATTTTAATGCGGCAGGATATGCAATAAAAAGATAAACGATAAAGTTTGTCATACTCATAGAAACTATTTTTGAGGCAATTATATCATTTATCTTTATCGGCAGTCTTGTCAAAATTTTTATGTCATCGCTGAAAAAGAAATTACTCATCGAGGATGAAAGAGTAAAAACTATAGAAAAAAATGTTGCAGCAAGCATAGTTCCCTTGACTATATCTTCAGGCTTAACTCCGGGTGAGTTGAAGGCGGGAAGGACGAGGCTATAATTTATAATACAAGCGTATGCCAAAATTATCAGCAGGGCAATTACGCCTTTTAATCTTTCCTTTAGTGGTTTTTGTGACCTTGATGGATGAATTATATTGTCAATAAAAGAGAACTGCAAATAAAAGTCCTTTTTTATCAGTCGAAAAAGTTTATTTTTCATCGTCCGTCAACTCCAAGAAAATCTTTTCGAGACTTCCGTCTTCGCCCATTTTTTGTTTAATAGAATCGAAAGTGCCGCTAACAACAAGCTTGCCCTTATTTATGATTGCAATTTCGTCACATATATTTTCAGCAACTTCCATAACGTGGGTGGAGAAGAAAACAGTTTTATCATTATCAGCCATCTCTCTCATTATTTCTTTAAGTCTGAAACTGCTTTTTGCATCGAGTCCTACCATCGGTTCATCCAGAATAAAAACTTCCGGATCAGTTATAAGAGCGGAAATAATTATAATTTTTTGTTGCATACCGTGAGAATATGAAGAAATTTCAGCGCCAAGATTGTCGGTCATTTCAAAAAGTTCCGAATATTTTTTTATATTCTCAACTCTTTTATTTTCGTCTATTTCATAAACGTCGGCAATGAAGTTTAAAAATTGTATTCCTGACATCTTGTCGTATGCAGTAGGCGTGTCTGAAACATATGCAAATTGTTTTTTGGATTCATATGGATATTTTTCGACATCAATACCGTTAATAAGGATGGAACCTGATGTAATAGAGAGGGCATTTGTAATCATATTGATGGTTGTTGATTTACCGGCGCCGTTTGGTCCTAAAAATCCGTAAATCTTTCCGCTCGGTATGGTTAGAGTAATGTCATCGACAACTGTATTTTTGCCGAATTTTTTAGTTAGGTTTTTGAGTTCAATCATTTTATCTCCTTAAAAATAAGAAAAAGGATAAATCCTAAAATTTATCCTTTTGTTATAGTTTTTTTGTTTTAATAAACTTATTTATCTCTTTCTTCAAATTTGTGTTCAATTACAGCTTGAGCAGCGGCCAATCTTGCAATTGGAACTCTGTATGGTGAACAACTTACATAGTCAAGATTGATATCATCACAGAATTTAATTGAGTCAGGATCTCCGCCGGCTTCGCCGCAAACGCCGATGTGAATGTTCGGGTTTGATTTTCTTCCAAGCGTTGTAGCCATATCGAGAAGTTTTCCGACACCGCTTGTATCAAGTGATTCAAAAGGAGAGACCTTGAAGATTTTTTTGTCCAAATAATCGTTTATGAACTTTCCGTAGTCGTCTCTTGAATAACCGAAGACCATTTGAGTCATATCGTTGGTTCCGAAACTGAAGAAGTCTGCTTCTGTTGCAATTTCATCAGCAAGAAGGGCTGCACGAGGAACCTCGATCATTGTTCCGATTTCATAGTGAATTTCTTCACCCTTTTCTTCAAAGACTGCATTTATTTCTTCAAGAATTTCAGATTTTACATATTTCAATTCTTTGAGTTCGCCGATTAGCGGAATCATAATTTGCGGTTTAACAGTTTTTCCTTCCGCACTTACTTCAAGAGCAGCTTCAATTATTGCTCTTGCTTGCATTCTGTAAATTTCAGGATAGGTGACAGCAAGTCTACAACCTCTGTGTCCGAGCATCGGGTTGAATTCTTTGAGTTCTTCGATTCTTGTTCTTAAAACTTCTTCATCAACTCCCATATCCTTTGCGATTGATTTAATATCGTCGTCTTTAACCGGCAAGAATTCATGGAGTGGTGGGTCAAGAAGTCTTACGGTTACAGGAAGACCGTCCATTGCTTCAAAAATGCCTTTGAAGTCTTCTTTTTGGTATGGAAGAAGTTTTGCTAAATATTTTTCTCTTTCTTCCTTTGTGTCAGCGAGAATCATCTTGCGAACATTTTTGATTCTGGCTTCATCGAAGAACATATGTTCGGTTCTTGTAAGACCGATTCCTTCTGCACCAAAATCTCTTGCAGTTTTTGCGTCTTTCGGTGTATCGGCGTTTGTAAGAACACCAAGTTTTCTTACTTCATCTGCCCAGGACATAAACTTTCCGAAATTTCCCGTTAGGGAAGGTTCGATCTTTTTAATGTCGCCTAAATATACTGTACCGGTTGTACCGTCTATTGAAATGATATCTCCTTCTTTGAGATCTCCATTTTTACCTTTAATTATTTTTTTGTTTTCTTCAACTCTGAGTTCACTTGTTCCTGCAACGCAGCATTTACCCATACCTCTTGCGACAACAGCTGCGTGAGAAGTCATACCTCCGCGTGCCGTCAAAATACCTTCAGCCAAAACCATTCCATCGATATCTTCAGGAGAAGTTTCTTCTCTTACGAGAATAGTTTTGATTCCTGCTTCGTGTTTTTCTCTCACAGCTTCAGGAGTAAATACGATTTCACCGGATGCAGCTCCAGGACTTGCAGGAAGACCTTTTGCATATGGAACCTTGTCCTTTAATTCATCCGGGTCAAATTGATAGTGCATAAGTTGATTTAAACTGTTCGGCTCAAGCTTCATCAAAGCTTCTTCTTTTGTGATAAGACCTTCTTCATACATATCAACTGCAATATTTAGAGCAGCTCTTGCGGTTCTCTTGCCGTTTCTGCATTGTAGGAAGTATAGCTTGCCGTCTTCAATTGTAAATTCAACGTCTTGCATATCCTTGTAATGCTTTTCAAGATTTTCGATAATGTCGAGGAATTGGTCATATACTTTTTTATTTGTATCTTCAAGTTGTGAAATACTTTGCGGTGTTCTTACACCTGAAACAACGTCTTCACCTTGAGCGTTCATAAGGAATTCGCCAAACAATTTGTTTTCTCCGTCTGACGGGCTTCTTGAGAAACAAACACCTGTTCCTGAATTATCGCCCATATTACCGAAGACCATTGATTGAACATTTACAGCAGTTCCTAGATTGTCGTCAATTTTGTGGAGTCTTCTGTATGTCTTTGCTCTTGGATTCATCCACGAATCAAAAACAGCTTTGATAGCGATTTCAAGTTGTTTTTTCGGGTCAGTAGGGAAGTCTTCTTTGATATATTCCTTATATTTTTCTTTATATCTTCTAACTGTTTCTTTAAGGCCTTCAACTGAAACTTCTTGGTCGCTGTTGACGCCTTCTTTTTTCTTAATATCATTAAATATGTCGTCGAATTCATATTTTGGGATGTTCATAGCAACATCGGAAAACATTTGAATAAATCTTCTGTAGCTGTCCCAAGCAAATCTTTCGTTTGAGGATTTTTTTACGAGGCCTTCAACGGTTTCGTCATTTAAACCTAAATTTAAAATTGTATCCATCATTCCCGGCATAGAAAAAACAGCGCCGCTTCTTACGGAGAATAGGAGTGGATTTTCATTATCCCCGAATTTCTTTTCGATCTTAGTTTCGACTTCAGCGATCCTTTTTGTAACTTCTTCCATCAATCCTTCCGGAAGATTTTCGTCATTATTATAAAATGCTGTGCATGCTTCGGTTGAAATTGTAAATCCCGGGGGTACAGGTATCCCCAAATTTGTCATTTCACATAAATTTGCACCCTTGCCGCCTAGCAATGAGCGCATTTTTGCATTACCTTCTTCGAAACTGTAAGTAAACTTGTTCATGTTTCCTCCTCATTTACTAATTCTTTTAGAAATAAAAACCGTTGCTTCTTCGATTGCCATCTTATCTAAATCTATAACTGGTATTCGAAGCGTTTTATAAATATCATGGGCGTACATAAGTTCGTCAAATATTCTTTCTTCGGTTGCATAATTCGAGCTTATGCCAAGATTCTCTTCGCGAGACAATCTGTGTTTTCTGATTGACTCGACGCTTCTTGTTAAACCGAAAGTTTTTTCCCTTGGAAGAGACTTTAGCATTTCAGTTAAATTTGCTTCCGGCACAAGTGGAATATTGCAAACTTTTAAATCAAAATAGCCCATATAAAATGAAAGTGGTGTTTTACCAACCCTCGATGGACCAAGCAATATTACGTCCGCATCATTTAAATCTGATAGGATTTTTCCGTCATCATAATCATGGCAAAAATCAATATTTTTATAATCCATCGTTTCACCTCTCACTCGTTTTATTATATCACATTTATATTTTTTTTTAAAGATTATAACTCTTTTATTTTTCTTTGGTGAAGTGTTATAAATGTCGTCTTTTCCTTGAAGTTTGAAGAATTAAATGTTATAATTAAACGGATAGAGGTGTAAAATATGTACGATGATAAAAATGAATTAATCGATGAAAACGATGAAAAATTAATAGAAGATAAAGATGTTTCGGAAGAAATTGTTGAACCGCTCGATGATAGCGATGAAGTTTCAGAAGATACTGATAATCAAGATAAAGCAAAGAGGATAAAAAAAGAAGTGATTGAATGGATAAAGAGTTTGGCATCGGCAGCGATCATTGCGATTTTAATTGTAAAATTTGTCTTTGCATTCACAGTTGTTGACGGCAAAAGCATGATGCCTACTTTACACAACAGAGACAGACTTATAGAGCTCAAACTTGATAAGTTGTTTAGAAGTTTTAAACGTGGAGACATTGTTGTTTTAAGAGATGAAGTTAAAACAGACGATAATTATTATGTAAAAAGAGTTGTAGGTCTTCCGGGTGAACATATTGAGATCGAAAACGGAAGCGTGTTTATTGACGGCGAACTAATCGATGAGCCGTATATTGAAACCGGAATTTATACAGAAGGAAATATTTCGATTGATTTATCGGATGAAGAATATTTTGTTTTGGGTGACAATCGTCTTCCGCTTGCAAGTAGAGATTCAAGGTCGTTCGGACCGATTGACAAAAAAAGCATCGGCGGAAGATGCGTCTTTAGAGTTTTTCCATTTGATAGAATCGGAAAGTTGAGGTAGTTATTTATGAAAAAAGAGCATATAAGAAATTTCTCTATCATTGCCCATATTGACCATGGTAAAAGCACTCTCGCAGACAGACTTTTGGAAGCTACCAATACAGTTGAACTAAGAGATATGAGAGAGCAAACCTTGGACAGTATGGACCTGGAAAGAGAAAGAGGCATTACAATAAAGCTTAAAGCTGTCAGACTTTTTTATAAAGCTGACGATGGCAAAACATACACATTAAACTTGATTGACACCCCGGGCCACGTTGACTTCAACTATGAAGTGTCACGTTCACTTGCAGCATGCGAAGGAGCTGTTTTGGTTGTCGACGCAACGCAAGGTGTTGAAGCTCAAACGCTCGGCAATGTTTATCTTGCACTCGACCAAGATTTGGAGATTCTTCCGGTTATAAACAAAATGGATTTACCAAGCGCAATGCCGGACGAAGTTAAACATGAAATTGAAGATGTAATTGGACTTGATGCATCCGAAGCGCCGCTGATTTCAGCAAAGACCGGATTAAATATTAAAGACGTTTTAGAATATATTGTAAAACAGGTTCCGGCTCCTGAAGGAGATGACGATGCACCGCTAAAAGCACTCATATTCGACTCATACTATGACCCGTATTTGGGAGTTGTATGTTATGTAAGAGTCTTTGATGGAAGCATTAAAGCCGGAATGAATATTAAATTTATGTCCACAAACCAAGAGTTCGAAGTTACCGAAGTTGGTGTAAATATAACACACATGCTAAAAGTTGACGAACTTAAAGCAGGAGACGTAGGATATTTTACAGCTTCGGTAAAAGAAGTCAAGGATGCAAGAGTGGGTGACACTGTCACAGATGCTGCAAGACCTACAAAAGAACGTCTTCCGGGCTACAAGGCCGTAGTGCCGATGGTTTATTGCGGAATTTATCCGTCCGAAGGCGAGGACTACAACACGGTGAGAGAAGCACTCGAAAAATTAAAAGTAAACGATGCATCCCTCACATTTGAACCGGAAACATCAAAGGCCTTGGGCTTCGGTTTTAGATGCGGCTTCTTGGGACTTCTACACATGGAAATCATTCAAGAAAGACTCGACAGAGAGTTTGATTTAAATATTATCGCAACTGCACCGTCTGTGATTTATAGAGTTCACAAAACCGACGGGGAAGTGCTTGAAATACAAAATCCGACGAATTTACCGTCGCCGGGCGAAATTGATTTTATTGAAGAACCGATGGTTGATGCAAATATTATGGCACCGAAAGAATATGTCGGAAACATTATGGACATTTGCATCGATAGAAGAGGACAATTTAAAAATATGGAATATCTCGACGAAAGAAGAGTTGTTTTGCATTTTAGAATGCCGTTAAATGAAGTTATATATGATTTCTTCGATGCGCTTAAATCAAATACAAAGGGATATGCGTCGCTCGACTATGAACTTGCAGGATACGAAGAAAGTGATCTTGTTAAACTAGATATTTTAATCAATGGAGAACTTGTTGACGCATTCAGTTTAATCGTTCACGAATCAAAAGCTTACGCAAGGGGACGTGATATCGCCGAAAGACTTAAAGATGTAATTCCAAGACATCAATTTGCGGTTCCTATTCAAGCGGCAATCGGTTCAAAGATTATTGCAAGAGAAACAATTTCCGCTTTAAGAAAAGACGTTCTTGCAAAATGTTACGGCGGAGACATTTCAAGAAAGAAGAAACTACTTGAAAAACAAAAAGAAGGTAAAAAGAGAATGCGCTCTGTAGGAAATGTCGATGTTCCGCAAGAAGCATTTATGGAAGTTTTAAAATATAAGGAAAAGTAATGAATTTAGGAATTTATATACACATACCGTTTTGCAAAAGCAAATGCAGTTATTGCGATTTTTTAAGCTTTGTTCCTAAAAGCGAAGATGAAAAAAATAAATATGTGGATTATATAATAAAGGAAATAAATCTTTATTCAAAACTTTATGGAAAGAGGTGTGTCGACTCAATTTATTTTGGGGGTGGCACGCCTTCTTTAATTGGAACAAAGAATGTAAACAGGATCATGGGTGCAATATATAATGGTTTTAACGTTTCGAATGATTCTGAAAACATTCTTGAGATAAATCCGGGAACAACTGGCGATAATCTATATAAAGAGATTTATAAAACAGGAATAAATAGAGCGAGCCTGGGACTGCAGACGTCTGATGATGAAATTATAAAATCTTTAAATAGAACTTCTTCATTTAATGATTTTTTGAAAGCGGTTGATGAATTAAAAGCAAGCGGTATAAAAAATATTTCAGCCGATTTGATGTTATCTCTTCCAGGAAATACTGAAGAGCAGGAGTTAAAAGATGCAAAGATGCTCAGCGAGTTGGGAATAAATCATATTTCCGCCTATAGTCTTATTGTGCATGAAAATACTCCAATCTATGAAGAAATAAAAAACAAAAAGCTAATTCTTCCAAGCGAAGAGAATGAAAGAAAGAGCTATCACGACCTTTCAAAATATTTAGCCGAACTTGGTTATGAGAGATATGAAATTTCAAATTTTGCAAAGACAGGTTTTGAGTCAAGACACAATAAAAAATACTGGAATCTCGAAGAGTATCTTGCATTTGGTATTGGCGCTGCGGCTTTTATAGAATGCGAAAGGAGAAAGAATTTTTCAAATTTAAAATATTATTACGAAGCGCTTGATAGAAACGCACTTCCATATAGAGTTGAGTACGTGCTTGATTTAAACGATAAGATGAGCGAATATTCATTTCTTAATATAAGGACAAAGGATGGAATTTCTCTCGAGAAATTTAAAGAAAAATTTGATGAAGAATTTTTCAAAGTGTTTGATTTAAAAAAACACTTTGATTCCGGGCTTTTAAAATTGGAGAATGCTCATGTTATCCTGACAGAAAAGGGAATGGATCTTTCGAACCTTGTGGAAGTTGATTTACTTTTATAAAATGTTTTAAAATCATAAATCGGGGTATAAAACTTGTGGTTAGCACTCGAGAGCTATAAGTGCTAACGTTTATCATTTATTGTTAAAATTTTTATAAAATATTACTTTAAATGTGATTAAATGAAAATTATGTGGGTATATATTTATTAGTTAGCACTCACGACTTGAGATTGCTAATAAAAAGTGGGAGGTGTAAAATGTTAAGTCAAAGAGAGCTGAAAATTTTAAACAGTATTATAAACTCTTTCATTGAAACCGGTCAGCCGGTCGGCTCAAGAACTATAGAGAAAAACTATGACATCGGACTTAGCGCCGCCACTATAAGAAATGTAATGAGTGATTTGGAAGAAAAGGGATTTATTTCAAAAACGCATCACTCAAGCGGTAGAATTCCTTCCGGATTTGCTATTGAAAATTATGTGTTGGACTTGATTGATTCTTCAACGAAACAGGAAGACAACCCTCGCAAATTTGTTAAGAGCTTGTTGGAATCTGAGGGGACAAAGCTTGAGAAGATGATGCTTAAAGCGGGTGAAGTTCTTAATTTGATGACAAATTATGCCACTTTAACATTTATTCCTCATTATAACGATGCTGAAATTTCTCAAGTATTTGCAAAACGCATAGACGATATGAACCTCCTATTTGTAATAATGACAAAGGATTTGGATGTTTCTACAAATGTTGTTCATGACGGTGGAGTTATTGATGAAGAGAAATTTAATAATTTTCTTAAGCATTATTTTTATGATAGAAAAGTCAGTTATTTTCTCGAAAATCTTGAAGAACTCTACAAAAAAGAGTTTTTCGGCAAATTGGATGTATTAAAAAACATTTTAAAAGATATAGAGTCGGATGAATCCATGGAAGATGAATTGATTTTAAGTGGAGTGACTAGACTACTCGAACATCCGGATTTTATAGATTCAGAAAATGTTAAAACAGTTGCTATGATTATGGAAGACAGTTCGCAGATAAAAGATTTAATTAAGGAAAGCGATGATAAGCGAATTAGCGTTCATATCGGCGACGAAAACTCAAATTTAAAAAATTTGACAGTAATAACCTCAAACATATTGCTCGACAGCGACCGAACCGCATCGTTTGGAATAATCGCTCCGGTCAGGATGAATTATTCAAATGCTATAAATGCAATTTTGGAGCTTGACAAGACTTTGAGGTTTCTACATGCGAGCTTGAAAGGGGATGAGGGCTAAATGAAAGAGAAAAAAGATTTAAATAATGAAGTCGATGAAAAAGTTACAGAAGAAGTTGCGGAGGAAAGTGTTCAATCGGATATATGCGACGAAGATTTAAATGAGTCGGATAATCTCAGCGGAGAAATTGATTCACTGAAGACACAGCTTATAAGACTTCAAGCGGATTTTACAAACTTTAAAAAGAGAGCTCAAAAGAGAGAGCACGACAGTGTAAATTTGGGAGTTGAAAAATTTGCGGAGGTTTTATTTCCTGTAATTGACAATTTCGATATTGCGCTTTCACATATAGAAGATAAAAATATATATGACGGCGTAAAGATGATATACGATCAAGTAATTGAAGCTTTTAGAAATGTAGATATAAATGTAATGGAAAGCGATGGGGCAGTTTTTGATCCGAATCTGCACTACGCAGTAATGATGGAAGAAAAAGATGGAGTTCAAAGTGGAATTATAATCGAAACTCTAAAAAAAGGATTTACGCTGGGAGATAAAGTTATACGCCCGGCAATGGTAAAAGTAAGTAAGTAATTATAAATTAAGGAGGATTTTTTAAATGAGTAAAATTATTGGTATTGACTTAGGTACAACAAATTCATGTGTCGCAGTTATGGAAGGTGGAGATCCTACTGTTATCCACAATATCGAAGGTAACAGAACTACTCCAAGTATTGTAGCGTTCACAAAAGAAGGCGAAAGATTGGTTGGGGAAACAGCAAAAAGACAAGCTGTTACAAACCCGGAACGTACTATTTCTTCAATTAAAAGAGAAATGGGAACAGATTATAAAATTAGTATTGATGGAAAAGATTATACACCTGAAGAAATTTCAGCAATGATTCTTCAAAAGTTAAAAGCAGATGCTGAAAGCTATCTCGGCGAAACGATTGAAGATGCAGTAATAACAGTTCCTGCATATTTCACAGATGCTCAAAGACAAGCAACAAAGGACGCAGGAAGAATTGCCGGATTAAATGTAAAGAGAATTATTAATGAACCTACAGCTGCTGCACTTGCATATGGAATGGATAAAGAAGAAGGTCAACACAAGATTATGGTTTATGACCTCGGCGGTGGAACATTCGACGTTTCGATTCTTGAAGTTGGCGACGGCGTATTCGAAGTTATGGCTACAAGAGGAAACAATAAACTCGGTGGAGACGACTTCGACAATAAACTTGTTGACTACATTGCAGATGAATTCCAAAAAGAAAACGGCGTTGATTTGAAATCAGACAAGATGAGTCTACAAAGACTTAAAGAAGCCGCAGAAAAAGCAAAGAAAGAGCTATCATCAACGATGACTACAAATATTAACTTGCCGTTTATTACAGCAACACAAAACGGCCCGCTTCACTTGAATATGGACATTACAAGAGCAAAATTCAACGAACTTACAAGTGATTTGGTTGAAAAGACAATTGCACCGGTTAAAGATTGTATCAAGGACGCAGGCATTGATGTTTCAGAACTCGACAAAATTTTGTTGGTTGGAGGTTCAACAAGAATTCCGGCTGTGCAAGAAGAAGTTAAGAAATTGACCGGAAGAGATCCGCAAAAAGACATCAACCCTGATGAATGTGTCGCAATCGGCGCATCAATCCAAGGTGGAGTTTTGACCGGAGAAGTTAAAGACTTATTGCTACTTGACGTAACACCTCTTTCACTTGGACTTGAAACATTGGGCGGAGTAACCACAAAGCTCATTGAAAGAAATACAACAATTCCGGCAAAGAAGAGCCAAGTATTTACAACTGCTGCCGATTCACAAACTTCTGTTGATATTCACGTTCTTCAAGGGGAAAGAGAATTTGCAAAGGACAACACAACTCTAGGCAGATTCCAATTGACAGGTATTGCACCTGCACCAAGAGGAATTCCTCAAATTGAAGTTACATTTGACATCGATGCAAACGGAATTGTAAATGTAAGTGCAAAGGATATGGCAACTGGCAAGCAACAATCTATAACGATCACTGCTTCAAATAAGATGAGCGAAGATGAAATTAACGCTAAAGTTAAAGAAGCGGAAAAATATGCTGCAGAAGATGAAAAGGCAAAAGAAAATATCGAAATCAAAAACAATGCAGACCAAATGGTTTATCAAACAGAAAAGAGCATAAAAGATTTGGGCGAACAATTGTCTGATGAAGATAAAAAAGCATTGGAAGAAAAGAAAGAAGCACTCAAAAAAGCTGCAGAAGGAACAGACTACGAAGATATGAAACAAAAGACAGAAGATTTGACGAATGAGTTCTACAGAATAACTCAAAAAGTTTATGGTCAAGCAGGCGGAAATCCTTCAGAAGGCGGTGCAAATCCTGGAGAAAACAAAAAAGATGACGGAGACGATACAATTGATGGAGACTACGAAGTAGTTGATTAATTTGACAATTTCCGCTAATTATAGGATAATAGAACTGATCCACTCTTAGTGGACAGTTCTTATTTTTTTGAAAGGCTGATTTGATGAAAAATTTGTATGAAGTATTAGAGGTTGAAGAAACTGCTTCAATCGACGAAATAAAGAAAAGTTATAGACGTTTGGCAAAAAAATACCATCCTGATTTGAATCCTGACGACCCGGAGAGTGCAGAAAAATTTAAAGAAGTTACTGCGGCTTATGAGGTCCTTTCAGATCAAGAAAAAAGAACTATGTATGATAATTATGGAACCACAGACGCTCAAGCGGGTGGCGGATTCGGTTATGATGATATATTCAGCGATATATTCGGTGACATTTTCGGTGGAATGGGTTTTGGCGGATTCAGCTCAAACAGAGCTGCAAGCAACCAAAAACCGGGGCAAGATAGAATGGTTTATATAGATTTTGACCTGAAAGAAACGCTTACAGAGCAAACTGTGGACATCGAATATGATAGAGTTGAAGACTGCGAGAAATGTCATGGAACAGGTGCGAAGTCAAAAGACGATGTAGAAGTATGTAAGACTTGCCAAGGTAGAGGTCGTGTAAGACAAGTTAAACAGACTTTATTTGGGCAAATGCAAACTGATACTGTTTGCCCGGACTGTAACGGAACGGGAAAAGTTGTCAAAGAAAAGTGTGATGAATGCGGCGGCTCAGGAAGAAAATCCAAAAAGATTAAAAAGTCGGTTAAAATTCCAAAAGGTGTAACAGACGGCATCGTATTAAACTTGGGGGCTTATGGGGACGACGGCATAAACGGAGGAAGACGTGGAAATTTATATGCTGAGATTCACGTAAGAAATCCTTACGGTTATGAAATTCAAGATACAAATCTTGTGAAGGAATATAAGATTTCATTCTCGGAAGCCGCTTTAGGCACTAGAAAAAAATTCGAAACCCTTGACGGAGAAGAAGAAATCGTTATACCTGAAGGCACACAAAATGGGGATTATATAACAATTTCGAAAAAAGGCTTATATAAATACAATTCAAATACACGCGGCGATATGTATTTGGTTTTTAAAGTTGTTACACCGACAAATTTGTCAAAACGTCAAAAGGAAATTTTAAGGGAGCTTGATGAAGAAAATGAGCTCAATGACCCTCCACCCTTTTCAGGGATAAGGTCAAAGTTTAAGAATATATATTTCAAAATAAAAAATGCTATTAGAAGGATGTTTGCACGATGATAGAAGTTTCATTAAAAGTAAATAGGAGTTTGGAAGAAGAAATCACGACAAAACTTATTATGTTCGGGATAACTTCATTTGAGGTTTTGGATGACAATTTGAGCGACAGTCTTAAACTTTCCGAAAAGAATTGGGACTATATTGATAAAAAAGAAAAAACGGATTTTATTACTTTTAAAGTATATTTGGGAGACGATGAGGTTCAAGAATTTCTTAAAGAAATTGATCTCGAAGGAGAATGTGAGATTTCAAAAAAATCAATCGAAGAAAAAGACTACGAAAATGATTGGAAAAATTATTTTCACACAATAGATGTTTCGAAGGATTTAAAAGTTGTACCGCTTTGGGAAGAACACACCGACGCGGATGTTGTTATAAATCCCGGAATGGCTTTCGGCACAGGAAGTCACGAAACCACTTATATGTGTCTCAAAGAGATTGATAAATATCGTCCGGATGGGAAAATTTTAGACGTAGGAACGGGAAGCGGGATTCTCGCTATTTCTGCTGCAAAGCTTTCAGGCGCCATTGTAGATGCTTATGAAATCGATGCTTTAGCTATAAAATCGGCAAATCAAAATGTGAAGTTTAATAATGTTGAGGAAAAGGTGAATGTAATTCATGGAGATTTCAGGGATTATGATGTCAAGATTTACGATACCATAATTTCAAATATATATGCTGAAACTCTATGTGAAATGATGCCGGAATTTTCTAAGCGTATTAAATCGCAAGGACTAATAATTTTGTCGGGCATAGTCAATGAAAAAGAAGACATGGTTAGAGATGCTTTACAAAAAAATAATTTTGAAATTGTAAGTTCAAACAAACAAAACGGTTGGTCGGAGATTACGGGTAGATTTAATGGATAGGATTTTTATCGAAGACACAGTAATAACAGGAGAAGATTTCAGACATGTTATTAAAAGTCAAAGGCACACGTTAGGTGATACGCTTGAGGTTGTTTTAGATGAAGAACTCTATTTGGCAGAGATTTCTGAAGTTTCAAAGAACAGTTTTTCTGTTAAGCTCTTAGAAGAAATAAAGGAAGACACGAATAAATTAAAAATATATTTGTTTCAAGGATATATTCCGAAGAAAAAAATGGAACACGTTTTTAAAATGAACGGAATGCTTGGTGTCGAAAAATTTATTCCGACTATTACTGAAAGATGTTATGAAAAACGTATTGAGGATTTTTCAAACGAAAGGTGCTATTCTATTTTAAAGGACAGCGCCGAAGTATCAAAGTCTATAAAAATTCCTGAAATTTCAGAGAATATGGAGTTTAAAGAGGCAATAGAATTTTCTAAAACTTTGGACTATTCGCTGATTCTTTATGAAGACGAAAATGTGAATTGCATTTATGACTTTTTAAAAGATGTTGATGTAACTTACCCGAGAGAGAGTTCAATTGGGATTTTTGTTGGACCTGAAGGCGGTTTTTCAGAGGAGGAAGTGTCATTTGCAAAAAACAGAGGAGTAAAATCTATTAGGTTGTTTAGAAATATATTGAGAACAGAATACGCTGCATTCTCCGCTATTTCTTCAATACTCAGCTATTATGAAAGGACTAAATATGAAAGTTAAAATTAAAACTCTGGGTTGCAAAGTGAATTTTGTTGAAAGTCTTGCACTTGAAGAAAGGCTTAGAAAAGCGGGATTTGAAATAGTCGATTCAAATGAGGAAATATGCGACATTTTTATTTTAAATTCATGCAGTGTCACAAATGAAAGCGACAAGAAATCAAGACAGGCTTTAAGTAGAAATCGCAAAATGAATCCTGATAATTACTCTGTGATTATGGGGTGTTATAGTCAAGTATCAAAAGATGAGCTTTTAGAAAACAAAAATGTAAATCTTGTTGTCGGAAATAAGGACAAGCTTGATATCTCATATTTAATGAATTTGGATAAAGACAAGGGCGAAAAAGTTTATGATATTTCAAAATATATAGAATTTGAAGATTTGCCGCTCCACGGAACGGGTGAAAAGACAAGAGGATTTATAAAAATTGAAGATGGCTGCGATAATTTTTGCTCATATTGCATAATTCCTTTTGCAAGGGGAAGAGTAAGGTCAAGAAGTATTGAATCAATAAAGAAAGAAGCAACATCACTCGGACAGAATGCAAAAGAAATTGTTATAACTGGAATTGAAGTTGCATCGTATGGAAAAGATTTAAAAGATGTGACTCTTATTGATGCAATTGAAGCGGTACACGAAGCGGCGCCGAATGTTAGAATCAGACTCTCAAGTCTTGAAATTTCAGTTATAACAGATGATTTTCTAAGGAGACTCAAAAACATAAGTCAGTTCTGTGACCAATTTCATTTGTCACTTCAAAGCGGTTCGGATAATGTCTTAAAAGCAATGAACCGAAAATACAACAAAGAAACTTTTAAGAAAAAAGTTGATTTGATTAGAACTTATTATCCAAATTCAGGAATCACAACTGATATTATCGTTGGTTTTCCCGGAGAAACGGAAGAGGACCACGAGAGCACAGTTCAGTATTTAAAGGACTTAAAACTTTCGAGGATTCACATTTTTCCATACTCTATAAGAAAAGGCACAAAAGCTGCGGATATGGAGCAAGTTGATGGAAATATAAAAATTCGAAGAAAGAATGAACTTGAAAAATTAGGAGAAGAGCTTCAAGATGAATTCAAAAATTCACTTTTAAATAAAAAGGAAGAAGTTTTGATTGAAGAAAGAACAAAAGGATTTTTCACGGGATACACAAGAAACTATGTAAAGGCAGAAATATCTTGTGATGAGTATCCGGATTTAAAATTAAACAGCGTTGTGAGTGCAATGCTTGTTGAAGAAAAGGGGGAAAAGAAATGGATTGTTTGTTCTGCAAAATAATTGAAGGAGAAATACCTTCTACAAAGGTGTATGAAGATGATATTTGCTATGCATTCAGGGATATAAATCCGGTTGCGCCGACACATATTCTCGTAATTCCAAAGAAACATATTGACGGTCTTGACACATGCGACGAAGGAGACAAGGAAATACTCAGTCATATTTTGTCAATCATAAAACTGATTGCAAGAGAAGAGAAATTGACTGAAGGTTATCGCGTAATTTCAAACGTTGGCGAAGATGGAGGACAGTCTGTTCGTCATTTGCATTTTCATCTCATAGGTGGAAAAAAATTAGGTTGGAATTTTGATTAAATACTTGATTTTTTGATAAACTATGTGTATAATATTGAATAGAGCGTTGTGGATAACCTTATGGAAGGGGGGAAGATAAATGTCAGAAATCAAAGTTGGAGAAAATGAATCCCTAGATAGTGCTCTAAAGCGCTTCAAGAGACAATGTGCTCGCTCAGGAGTAATGGGTGAAGTTAGAAAAAGAGAACATTATGAAAAACCTAGC